>NZ_MPPE01000044.1:0-37431 GCF_001896645.1 Tepidanaerobacter sp. EBM-49 | reverse complement strand
TGTTTTGCCGTGGTCTACGTGACCTATTGTCCCTATATTAATATGGGGCTTTTTTCTTTCATATTTTTGCTTTGCCATGGTTATCCTCCTTAGATATGTAAATTGCAATTCAAAAGTAATATAAATCGTAGCTTTGTTGATTTTAAAAGCGAATTTTCAAATATATTTAATGCAAAAATGGAGCCCACGACCGGGCTTGAACCGGTGACCTCCGCCTTACCAAGGCGACGCTCTGCCTCCTGAGCTACGTGGGCTTGTTTGGTTGCGGGGGCCGGATTTGAACCGACGACCTCCGGGTTATGAGCCCGACGAGCTACCTGGCTGCTCCACCCCGCGGCAAGTTGTTTGATATAGAAAAGAGTCTTAATTATACAATCTATCTAATCCTGCTGCGTCTTTTATTCTAATATAAATTTAGATATTCGTCAAGGTTGAAATGTTTTGCTTATTGTGAAGCCCTGCAGCCTTTACAAAAAAATATATGCACCTCTAATATATAAGATTCAGAGGGCATACTCTTTTTTTATATAATGGAGCGGGAAACGGGATTCGAACCCGCGACATTCAGCTTGGAAGGCTGACGCTCTAGCCAGCTGAGCTATTCCCGCATATAAGCAATTATAAAGCCGGTTGCTTAGAAACCTTTTGGGCATGCCAAGATTTAACACATATTTCTTACTTCAAGATACTTCTCTAATTTGCGTTTTACCCGCTGAAGCGCATTATCAATGGATTTAACATGGCGCTTAAGCTCGCATGCAATTTCTTGATAAGATTTACCGCCTAAATACGAGACCAATACCTGCCACTCTAGTTTGCTTAAAATCTCGCCCATTTTATCTTCGATTTCTTCAAACTCTTCTTGGCTTATTATAAGTTCTTCCGGATCAGAAATCTTTACACCTGAAATAATGTCCATCAATGTTCTGTCCGAATCCTCATCATAAAGCGGCTTGTTAAGTGAGACATAAGAATTCAGCGGAATGTGCTTTTGTCTTGTGGCCGTCTTTATAGCAGTAATTATCTGCCTTGTTACGCAAAGCTCCGCAAAGGCTCTAAAGGAGGCAAGCCTGTCAGGATTAAAATCTCTGATGGCTTTATACAGTCCGATCATACCTTCTTGTATAATATCTTCACGATCAGCGCCTATTAAGAAGTATGATCTAGCTTTAGATTTAACAAAGTTTTTATACTTGTTAATGATATATTCAAGTGCCTCATGGTCGCCATTAGTGGCTTCACATACTATATCTTCATCGGTCATGTCATCAAAAGAAAGACATTCCTCTTTAGGAAGCCCAACATTCAATAAGATCGCCCCCATGATTTTTTAAAGAGCTTACGCTACAAATGTTATTATAGCGCATTTTTACTGCATTAGTCAAGTCTTTAGCTTCCATGTTTTTGCTAATTTTCGCCTTTTATTTGTTTTCCCAGCTGTTCTTTTAAATCTGGGTCGATTATATCTGCTAATGTCTGCCCCTTTTCAGGCTCATTTTTTATAATGCGCTGTCTTTTGGCTCTTAAGCTTTTTACCTCTTCATGGAGCTCTCTTGCCGAAATCCTGGCTGCTCCCCTGCCCATCACTATTTGTTGCTCTATCCAGTCTGAAGTTGCAACCCTTATTTTTTCTTGTTTTCCTAGAGCATCTGCAATTTTTTCTATATAATGGTCTGCTGTTTCACCGCTTTTGGTATAAATCACTTCGACTCCGTTTATAATATAGCTTGTCCGGGTATTTTTATTTGCTTGATGGGCATCAAAAACTAAGATAACACAAATGCCGGTAAAGGCAGAATAATCAGCCATAATATCTATCAGTTTGTCCCGGGCAGAGGCTAAATCCACCTCATTGGCTTCTTCAACTAATTCAGGCCAGGCGTTAATAATATTGTAGCCGTCTACTAGAAGATATTCACGATGTCCTCTGTCCATTTTTTGTTATCCTCTGCCTTAATATGTCATATCCTATAATAGATGCAGCCACAGATGCATTAAGCGAAGTTATATGTCCTTTTAGCGGGATTCTCACCAGTATATCGCATTTTTGCTTTACTAGTTTACCCAAACCCTTGTCCTCACCGCCAATTACAAGAGCAACAGGTCCGGTAAGATCTACCTCAAAATAATTTTTCCCCTCTGCATCAGCACCGATTATCCACAAACCTTTTTCTTTTAGTTCGTCTATTGTCCGTGCTATATTAGTAACCCTGGCTATTCTCATATATTCTACAGCTCCTGAAGATATCTTAGTCACAGCCGGGGTTATGCCACAAGCCCTGTTTTTTGGTATTATAATTCCGTGGGCGCCAAGCCCTTCAGCGGTCCTAATAATGCTGCCTAAATTTTCAGGATCGGTAAGTTCATTTAAAATAAAGATTAACGGATCTTCTTTAAGATCAGAGGCAGCTTTCAAGATATCCTGGACGCTGCAGTAATCTTTTGGAGAAGTTTTGGCTATTACCCCTTGATGCCCCGAGGTTTTTGCAATTGAATAAAATGCTTTTTCATCTACCTCCGCAAAAGGTATTCCTGTCTCCTTTGCTTTGGCTATTATATCCTTTATCAAGCCATGGTACTCGCCTTTCTTTATATAAATTTTATTTATGGGTCTTCCTGCATTTAAAGCTTCCCATACAGAATTTCTTCCTTCTATTTGATCTTCATTAATCTTAATCAACTCCTATTTTATGTTATAATCAAGAAAAGGTTTGTACAAATGATATTTTAATTTTTTGAAAAAGTCAAGGAGGTTCACTATGAAGGTAACTGTTTTAAGCCATACGCCGGAGCCGGAAAGAACTGTAGCCGCTGCAGCTCGGCTTTGTTATTCGAATACTGAGGCTTGGGAGATTATGGAAAATTTAACTCCTGAAAAAGCTTCGGCTTTTATCAAAAAGCTTATAGATATGGGGCATATGTCCCCGATGGAACATGCCAGCTTTACTTTTGCAATAGACGGAGTAAGCAGGTCACTGCTTTCTCAAATAACTCGGCACAGGATAGCATCTTATTCAGTGCAGAGTTTGCGATACAATAATCCTTTCGATAAAGAATTATCATCAAAAGGCGCGGATAGAACATTAGAGATGGAAACTAAAAGTTATATGGAAGGCCTTGCTTTTGCCTTAAAAAATTCTGATATAACTAAAGAAGTATATAAATCTCTTGTAGCAAAAAACAATGCAGAAGGTCATATGCCTCAAGATATTAAAGATTTAAATATGTCTTCATATATGCGGGGCATCTTTGACGGCGCAGGAACATTGTCAGAGAATAACAAGTTTGCCGTCGCATTTCCAAAAGAATTTGATTCTGTGCTAAAGGGCGCCTTTTTTGAAGGGTTGCAAAAAGACGGCAAAATTCTAATTGAGGATGACCTTGCCAGAAAGTTTATTAAATACATTTATGAAGATATGGATTTTGCAAATTCTTCCTACGATGAAGAAAAATTTCTTGAATCATGTCTAAAAAGCCCTTCTTTTGCAAGAGAAGTTACAGATTTGATGGAAACCTGTGTTGATAAAAAATACTATGCCACAGTACCTGAAAGTATCTCCCGAGATCCTCGGACTTTATTAACATACATTAAGGGACTTGATGCCTGTAAAAAACGCTACATCGATCTTATAAAATCCGGAATAGATCAAGAGGATGCAAGATACATACTGCCCCTTGGCACCCAGACAAAGTTAGTTATGACCATGAATGTCAGAAGTCTACATAACTTCTTTAACCTGCGCTGCTGTGAGAGGGCTCAAACAGAAATTCGCAATCTCGCCTATATGATGCTGGAGGAAGTAAAAAAAATCGCCCCAAGTCTCTTCGAGACGGCTGGGGCTCCTTGCGAAAAATTAGGATATTGTCCTGAGGGTAAATTCGGATGTGGAAAATATCCTCCTTTAAAATCAAATTAAGCTTTAATCTTTTCATTTCTATAATCAAAAGCCATATTTAAAATTTTATGCAGCCGTTCGGTCTGGCCGCTAAGAAAAAGATATCCCAATAAGGCTTCGAAAGCTGTGCTGTAATGATAATCCATGATATCCGCATGCTTAGGGATAGTGTTTACCTTGGCGTTTCTTGCATTTCTTACTATATTGATTTCGTGGGGTGTAAGCTCCGGTTCTAATGCTTTTAGAATTTCGGCTTGTGCAGAGGCCTTCACATAATCTACTGCTTCTTTGTGAAGGTCTCTTACTTTTTTACCGCTGCCTACAATCTTTGTTCTGATAAATAAATCAAATACCCCATCTCCTACAAAAGCCAAGGCTAATGCAGAAAGCTCATCGGGGCTTAACTTGTTTTCGTTTTTATTGCCTGAAATAATAAATCACTCCAAAATTTTATATTCTTTTCCACCTGACGCCGGCAGGGGTATCTTCCAATATTATTCCTTTTGCCTTCAGCTCATCTCTTATTTTATCTGCCAGCTGATAATTTTTTTCTTCTCGTGCTTTCTGTCTTTCTTGAATTTTTTTCTCAATTTCTTCATCCAGTAATGTTTTCTCGTTAAACTTGCGGAAAAAGCCCAGCACATCGCCTAAGGAAAGAAGGGCATTTTTTGTATCGGTAATTAGTTTCTTTGGAGACTCTTCATCAATATTCATATTATAATCGCGCACTATATTAAAAAGAGAAGCGATTGCATCTGCGGTATTAAAATCGTCATCCATAGCCCTTATAAATTCCTGCCTGTTGAGCTCAAGTTTTTTTAGATACTCCTTGCATGGCGCCGTAAGGTCTTTGTCCTTTGCCGAACTTTCAAGGTGTTCCATGGCATAAAGTGCGTTATAAAAACGCTCCAAGGCATTTGCCGCCTGCTGTATCAGCTCTTCGCTAAAATTAATAGGACTTCTGTAGTGGGATGACAGCATAAAGAATCTTACCGTTTCCGGATCATACACCTTCAATATGTCTCTTACGGTAAAGAAATTTCCGAGAGACTTGGACATCTTTTGATTGTTAATGTTCAAATATCCCACATGCATAAAATACCTTGCAAAAGGCTTGCCTGTAGCAGCTTCGCTCTGAGCTATCTCGTTTTCGTGATGGGGAAAGATAAGATCAGGGCCTCCGCCATGTATATCTATTGTTTCTCCAAGATATTTCATTGCCATAACCGAACACTCGATATGCCATCCGGGCCTTCCTTTACCCCAGGGGCTGTCCCATCCGGGTTCACCCGGCTTTTGGGCTTTCCATAGTGCAAAATCCATAGGATCTTTCTTCTTTTCTCCCGGCTCGATTCTGGCACCAGCTTTAAGTTCGTCTATGTTTTGGTGGGAAAGTTTCCCATATTCCTTAAATTTACTCGTATCATAATACACATCGCCTTCCACTACATAGGCATATCCTTTGTCAATTAAAGTTTTGATTAAAGAAATTATGTCGTCTATGTGCTCAGTCGCCCGGGGATGCACATCTGCCCGGGCTATTCCAAGGGCGTCGGCATCCTTAAAGTACTCATCGATAAAGCGGTCTCCTAGTTCTTTTACGGTAATGCCTTCTTCATTGGCTCTTTTTATCATTTTGTCATCAATATCGGTAAAATTTTGTACAAATGTTACTTTATATCCGCGAAATTTTAAATAATTCCTTACCATGTCAAACGTGATAAAAACCCTGGCATTGCCTATGTGAAAAAAATCGTATACCGTAGGGCCGCATGTATAGATTGTTACATGATTGTCTTTAAGCGGCACAAATTCTTCTTTCTTTCGAGTAAGTGTATTGTAAATTAGCATTTTCAAGCCTCCGTCTATTTGTTTTCTTTAATTGCAAAAACCTTTCTAGCCTGTTTTTGAATTAAGCTCTTTTTCTAAAAACGCAATCCTCATCTCTAATGTTTCTATCTTTTTCTGCAAACTCTTCATCATATCTGCTACCGGATCGGGAAGCAGATGGTGATTTAAGTCTACTTTCGTAAAATCAGCCTCGGCAAAATTAATCTTCTCTCTTACTACTGCTTTTCCCGGAACTCCCACAACTGTTGAATTAGGCGGAACATTTTTTAATACAACAGCGCCTGCGCCAATTTTAGAATTATCGCCTATTGTTACCGGTCCCAGCACTTTTGCACCTGCGCCTACGACAATATTGTTGCCTAAGGTAGGATGCCTTTTGCCTTTTTCTTTGCCAGTCCCTCCAAGAGTTACTCCCTGATACAGGGTAACATCGTCGCCTATTTCGGCAGTTTCCCCTATAACAACGCCCATGCCGTGGTCTATGAAAAATCTTTTGCCTATCTTTGCACCCGGGTGAATTTCTATACCTGTAAAGAAGCGGTTGATTTGGGAAATTATACGCGCTATCAGTGTTAGGTTATGACGATAAAAAACATGGGCTAAGCGGTGCAATAAAATCGCATGAAATCCTGGGTAGCACAAGATAACCTCTATTACGCTTTTTGCAGCAGGATCCCTCTCGAAAACCGTCTTTATATCTTCCTTGATAATATCGAACATGTATATTTTCCTCCCGATACAGTATTTTCACCTTAACTTTAAACTTTTTGGGTAACAAAAAAGTCTTTCACCTCTCAGAGGCGAAAGACTCGCGGTTCCACTCTGTCTTATAACTTAAAACCTTTAACGGCTCACGCCGCATAGCCCCTACTTAATTTCGAGGTATGAGCTCCGGGACGCAATTTCGGTCTTGTCTTCCTTAAAACCGCTTTCAGCCGGTGACGGTTTCTCTCTACAAGGGGTGTCAAGCCTACAAATCCCTTCAACGCTTCAATTTATTTACTTTTGTTTATATACTATTAAATTTAATCTGTAAAGTCAAGTACTACTTACAAAATTCATAATTTCTCAATAAGGCATACAGCCTGTGACGAAATCCCCTCTTCACGCCCCTCAAAACCTAGTTTTTCTGTGGTAGTAGCCTTAATGCTTACTCTATTTTTGTCTATTGCTAAAGCAGCTGCAATATTTTCCCGCATTTCATTAATATAAGGGGATAGTTTCGGTCTCTCGGCACATATCACTGAATCGATATTAACTACCTTATATCCTGCTTCACTTAAAATCTTTTTGACTTCCTTAAGCAGTAAAATGCTAGAAATATCTTTGTATTTAATGTCGGTGTCCGGAAAGTGAGTGCCTATATCGCCCAATGCCGCAGCCCCTAATAAGGCATCATTTATAGCATGCACCAAGACATCTGCATCTGAATGCCCTAAAAGTCCTTTTTCGAAAGGAATTGCAACTCCTCCTAATATAAGCTTTCTGCCTTCTATAAGCCGATGAACATCATAGCCAATACCTATTCTCATATACTACCTCCTTGGATCTGCAAGCCCCATTGATACAAAAGCTTCTGCAAATATTATATCTTCAGGCGTAGTTATCTTTATGTTTTCATAGGAACCTTCAATTATTTTTACAGGAAGACCCATCCGCTCAACTAGAACTGTATCATCAGTTCCGTAAAAACCATCTTCCATAGCTTTCTCGTACGCTTTCATAATAACATCGTATTTGAAAGTCTGAGGCGTTTGTATAGCCCACAAAGCCTTACGATCCGGCGTAGTCTTTACTATGCTTTTATCGTCAACTACCTTAATCGTGTCTTTTACCGGCACCGCAACGCCTACGGCATCACATTCAGCTGCAGCCTCAATACTATTTTCTATGATTTTTACCGGAATAAAAGGCCTTACGCCATCATGTATAACAACAATATCAGCATCTTTAGGAAGCGCTTTTAATCCGTTGTATACAGAATCTTGGCGTTCTTTACCGCCTTCCACTATTCTTGTCTTCTTAAAACCATACTTCTTTATTATCTGTTCTTTCGTATATTTTACGTCAGCCGGTGGCACCACAAGGATAATTTCATTTAAAATTTTCATTTTCTCAAACTTATTTAATGTATAGTAAAGTATAGGATGTCCCTTTATAGTTAAAAACTGCTTGCTTACATTGCTGTTCATGCGTTTTCCCTGGCCACCGGCAGCTATTACGGCACACACTTGCATAGACAATTCACCTCAAAATTAAGCGGATTTAGGCTTTGCAAATATCATTCTACCGGCAGCGGTCTGGAGTACACTTGTAACCAGTACTTCAATAGTTTCGCCTATATATTTTTTCCCGCCGTCTACCACTATCATAGTTCCGTCGTCAAGGTAGGCTATTCCCTGTCCGCTTTCCTTGCCGTCCTTTATAACTTGCACTACCATCTCTTCGCCGGGAAGAACAATTGGTTTTAAAGCATTTGCCAGTTCATTGATATTTAATACCTTGACCTTTTGAAATTCAGCTACTTTGTTTAGATTAAAATCATTAGTAATTATGCACCCGTCAATTAGCTGAGCAAGCTTCACCAGCTTGCTGTCAACCTCCGCTATGTCTTCAAAGTCCCCCTCGTAAATCTCCACTTCCATATCTACTTCTTTTTGAATTATATTAAGAATGTCAAGACCTCTTCTGCCTCGGTTTCTTTTAAGGCTGTCGGAAGAATCAGCGATATGCCGCAATTCTTCTAACACAAATCCCGGAATAACAAGTGTACCTTCTATGAATCCCGTTTTGCAAATATCGGCTATACGACCGTCAATAATTACGCTTGTATCTAGTATTTTTGGCCTTACCAAGCTTATTACCGATGATTTCTTTTTCTTTTTTTGCAAATTGCCCACGGAAGATGCAATGATATTTGTCAATTCATCTTTTTTCTTCAGAGCAACACTTGCACCCAAATAGGCCATTATTATATTGAGGATTATTGGTATATACCCGCCCACCCATGGAATACCGAGAAAGGCCCGGTTAAAAAGATTTGCGAGTAAAAGGCCCATTACCATTCCAAAAAATCCATACAAGATATCTTGCATAGGAGTTTTTTGCAGCTTATTTTCAATCCACTGACTGGTTTTTTCAAAAATATTAATAATACGTGGGCTTAAAAAATAAAATATGATTCCGGAAGTTAAAGTTCCTAAAAGAGTAATTATAAGTGCGGTAAGATAACTAAAAGTAAAAAAATTAAAATAACTATTAAAGTAAAACAATAAAGACATGATTTCAAAGCCAATGCCAAGACCTATAATTGCAATAATAATTCGTAAAGCTTTATTTTGCAATAATTGCCACCTCCATTCGGCTGCGCAACATTAAATTTTTTATTTACTTTTAAATTATATAATAAATAAGTAATTAAATCCACATTTGGCACAAATTTATAGCAAGTTAGCTTTTTAATAAAAAAATGCGCTTCAAATGAATGCATTTTCGATCATCTGAAGCGCTTCATCTTCCTGTATATTTTTGCTCAGCACTATTTCGCTTATTAAAATATGCTTTGCATTTTCCAACATCTTTCGTTCTCCGGTTGAAAGGCCCTTTTCCTTTTCTCTTAAAGATAAATTTCTTACTACTTCTGCCACCTGCAGAATATCTCCACTTCGTATTTTGTCCATATTTGCTCTATAGCGGCGGTTCCAGTTAGAAGACATTTTGCTTTCTTGGCCTTGGAGCACATTAAATGCCTCTTGTATTTCATCTTCCCTTGCCACTTCTCGTATACCTATATCTTCTATATGATTTAGCGGTATCATTACTTTCATGTTACCTATGGGCATCTTCATAATGTAGTATTTTTGTTTTTCGCCTAGGATTTCCTTTTCTTCAATTGCTTCTATAATTCCTGCTCCGTGCATTGGATATACTACTTTATCCCCGATATTAAACATCCAGCTGTTCCTCCTCCCCATTATATATACGTATTAGTATACCATAAAATTGCATATTTGTCAAATAATAATCTTTAATTATACTACGCAATATGCAGTATGTCAACGTAGTTGCTGAAAGTTTTCACAAGGGCTAAAATATCTGCGAGGATAATAGCAATAAGTTAAATATGAAAACCAAAGAATTATATAGTTTCGCAGCTCTAATTACATTTGTGAAAAAGAATATTTTCTCTATTGTAAGAATTTTATTGATATTCAGTTCGCTCTGTGTTATTATAATATTATCAATTGCTGTCAAAAACGGAAATATGAAAGGAAGGCTATTTATGGCAATTCCTCAAAAGGTAGATTTTACTGATATTTCCACTTGCCAATTTCTCAAATGCGAGGATACTTGCTATGGCCCGATATGTTACTGCATTCTAGAAGCTTGGGGCGATAAAACATTATGTCCTCGCGAAGTCAAAGAAGTCTGCGAAAAAGAACATTACATCGTAATGTAGCGAATATAAGGCGGAGTATCTATTCTCCGCTTGTTTTTTTGTACACGAGTTTTCCCTTGCCGATAGCGCATAGCACAGAGACCAGCTAACTCAAGCACAAATAGCACAGAGGGACGGTTCTTTTGTGTTGTCTGACAACACAAAAGAACCGTCCCTCTGTGCTATGCTGCCTGTGCTGTTCATTGTGCTGTTATGTGCTCCACCTCTGTGCTCTTTGTACTCTTTTCCAACATTACTTGACACTATCTTGCGGAATTTTTCATTTGACAAAAGAGGCGCCTGATGCCTATAATAGAAGAAAGATATACTATTGCAAGGGGGAGTCCAAGTGAAAGATCTTGACTTGGAAGAATTTCAGAATACTGTCACAAATTGTTTAGTCAGACATAAAAGTATCATAGATGTGCTTGCAAAAATTGATGAAACTTCTGCAAGGGTTAACCGTGCCATATCCAAGTCAGTTACCAGCTGCGGTTGTATACAGATAAACGCAAAAAAGCAGCAGATCCCCGCTGACATAAGTCTTTGCGAATTGGCTTCATATATGGAAACTCATCTCGACGGGAAGCTTTGCGAAAACTGCAGAGAAGTAATCGAACAGGAAATAGGAAACCATCTTTTTTATATCGCTGCACTTTGTAATCTTTTAGACCTTAGCCTCAAAGATATTCTGTATGAGGAAAATGAAAAGTTATCAACATTAGGTATATACAATCTATCCTAAAAAGCCGACTGAGTTTGCTCGGCTTTTTATTTTCATTCCAATCCTGCCTCTACAGCCTCTCGTATATTTTTTACTCCATCAACTTTTATTTCTGCGATATTTGATATCTCAGCAGCGTTTTCACTGGGAATTATGGCTCTTGAAAATCCAAGTTTTGCTGCTTCTTTTATGCGTTTTTCCATATGATTTACCGCTCTTACTTCTCCTGCAAGACCTACTTCGCCTATTATCACTGTATTTTCTGCCACGGGACGATTTTTGAAGCTGGAAGCTATGGCAAGAACTATTGCCAAATCCGCTCCCGGTTCATTTATTTTAATGCCGCCGGCTACATTTACAAATATGTCTTGCTGTGCCAGTATAAATCCCAGCTTCTTTTCTAAAACGGCAGTCAGGAGAACTGCTCGATTATAATCTATTCCTGAGGTCTGACGCCTTGGAAGGGTAAATCCTGATTTAGATACAAGGGCCTGAACTTCAACTAAAAGAGGCCTGGTTCCTTCTAAAATACATACGACAGCGGATCCGGGTGTGCCGTTTGGCTTGCCTGAAAGCAAATACTTTGAAGGACTGTCCACCTCGGCAAGCCCCTTGTCCCTCATTTCAAAGATACCTATTTCATTTGTGGAACCGAAGCGATTCTTAACTGCTCTAAGCAACCTATAGGAATAATATCGCTCGCCTTCAAAATAGAGCACACAGTCTACCATATGCTCAAGGAGTTTCGGACCCGCAAGGCTTCCTTCTTTAGTAACATGTCCTACAATAAATATGGCTGAACCCGTTTCCTTTGCAAGCCTTAGACATTTTACGGTAGCCTCTCTTATTTGACTTACGCTTCCCGGCCCTGAGGAAATCTGAGGAAAGTATACCGTTTGAATTGAATCGATAATCGCTATATCAGGTTTTATCTCGCTAATGACAGCCTCAATCTCATCCATATTATTTTCAGCCATTATATACATAGTGCCATTTTTAATTCCAAGTCTGTCAGCTCGAAGTTTTATTTGTTTTTCTGATTCTTCGCCTGATATATATAAAACTTTTCTGTTTTTACTTAAATTTCCGCAGATCTGCAGCATGAGAGTGGATTTTCCGATTCCCGGATCCCCGCCTACTAAAATGAGGCTTCCCGGAACAATCCCGCCACCAAGCACTCGGTCCAGCTCGCCTATAGATGTCAGTATCCTTTCTTCCTCAGAATAAACAATATCATTTAGACTTACTGGCTGCTTGTAAGTTCTATGGGTGCTGCCGGCAGGAGATACTATCATCTCTTCTACAATACTGTTCCAGCTGTTGCATTCCGGACACTTTCCCATCCATTTAGGTAAAACAGCACCGCACTGCTGACAAATAAAGCGCTTTTTCTCCTTCAAACTTCTCCCTCCAGCTTCTATTCAAGTAAAACAGAAGGCAGCTGAAGACTTTTATCCTGTCTTTGCTGCCTTCTGCATTAGGATTTTTTTAAGTTTTAGCTAAGCGGTGTAAAAACTTCTTTCCTTTTAAATACATAATCACCGTTTTCGTCTACATCTATCGACACTACATCGCCTTCGGAGATATTGCCTTTTAGCAGTTCTTCTGAAAGCCTGTCTTCTATCCTCTTTTGAATTACTCGGCGAAGGGGTCTTGCGCCATACATCGGATCATAACCTTCTTTTGCCAGCATATCTTTTGCTCTGTCCGTAACTTCAATAGAAATTTGTTTTTCACCAAGTCTCTTATTAAGTTCGTCTATCATCAGCGTTACTATTTCTCTTATATGTTCCTCGCTTAGCGGATGGAAAACTATAATCTCGTCAATTCGGTTTAAAAATTCCGGCTTGAATGTCTTTCTAAGTTCTTCTAGGACCATGCTCTTCATATCTTCATAGTTTTTGCTTTCTTCCTGTGCCGGTCCAAAACCTAGGGTCTTCGGTTTTTGGATTAGGTTTGCGCCAACATTTGAAGTCATGATCAGGATTGTATTTCTGAAGTCCACAGTTCTACCTTTAGAATCAGTAAGCCTTCCATCTTCCAAAATCTGTAGTAGGATGTTAAAGACATCGGGATGGGCCTTTTCTATTTCATCAAATAGTATTACAGAATATGGTCTGCGGCGAACTTTTTCGGTTAATTCTCCGCCTTCTTCATAACCTACATATCCCGGAGGAGCTCCAACAATTCTTGAGACCGCAAATTTTTCCATATACTCGGACATATCAAGCCTGATTAGCGCATCTTCATCGCCAAACATCGCATCAGCTAAGGCTCTGGCAAGTTCTGTCTTTCCAACACCGGTAGGACCTAAGAATATAAATGAACCTATGGGTCTTGACGGATCTTTAAGTCCTGCATATGCCCTTCTGATAGCTTTTGCAACAGCTTTCACCGCTTCATCCTGTCCTATAACTCTATTGTGTAAAACTTCTTCAAGTTTTAAGAGACGTTCTGACTCCTCTTCGGTAAGCCGGTTTACGGGAATTCCAGTCCACATTCCTACGATATTTGCAATATCTTCAGCTGTAACTGTGGAATTTTCGAAGTTGTAGTCTTTTTGCCACAGTTCTTTTAGCTTCTCTATCTTCTGCTTTATTTCCTGTTCTTTATCTCTTAAGGCAGCAGCTTTCTCAAATTCCTGAGCTCTTATAGCAGCATCTTTCTCTTTGCGAATACCTTCTAATTCTTCTTCAAGCTCGCGAAGCTCCGGCGGCGCCGTCAATGTTTTTAAGCGAACTCTTGAGGCTGCCTCATCAATTAAATCAATGGCCTTATCAGGCAAAAACCTATCGGTAATATATCTATGCGACAGCTTCGCTGCAGCTTCGATAGCCTCATCAGAGATTTTTACGCGATGATGCGCCTCATATCTGTCTCTGAGCCCTTTTAATATTTCAATAGTTTCCTCCACAGTGGGTTCTTCAATCATTATAGGCTGGAACCTGCGCTCTAAAGCCGGATCCTTTTCTATATACTTGCGATATTCGTCAATTGTAGTAGCCCCTATTGTCTGGATTTCCCCTCTGGCTAGAGCCGGCTTTAATATATTAGATGCATCGATAGCGCCTTCTGCGGCACCGGCTCCTATAATTGTATGCATTTCGTCAATGAATAGGATAACATTGCCTGCTTGTTTTATCTCTGCCATTATTTTTTTCAAGCGCTCTTCAAACTCTCCGCGGAACTTAGTACCTGCTACAAGAGATGCCATGTCCAGACTTACCACTCGTTTATCCTTTAAAATCTCCGGGACATCTTGCTCAATAATCTTCTGGGCAAGCCCTTCCACCACCGCCGTTTTCCCCACACCAGGCTCTCCAATAAGGCATGGGTTGTTTTTGGTACGGCGGGTTAAAACCTGAATAACTCGTTCAATTTCTTTCTCTCGTCCCACTACTGGATCTAATTTGCCCTCAGAAGCTAATTCTGTCAAGTCTCTGCCAAATTGATTCAGTGTAGGCGTACTGGAGGATTTCCTAAAATTAGTCTGCCCTTTTGCATCCATCAAGAGACTCAATACCTCCTCTCGTGCTTTATCAAGGCTTACGCCTAAATTAGTCAGCACTTGGGCCGCGACTCCTTCGCCTTCGCGAATAAGTCCAAGTAAGATATGCTCAGTGCCTACATAATTATGGCCTAATCTTCTTGATTCATCTATAGCAAGCTCCATTACTCTTTTTGCCCTTGGTGTATAGCCGATGGGTCCCTGCACTGCAAAGGGTCCTACGCCTATCATCATTTCAACTTGATTCCTGACTTTATCCGCATCAACGCCAAGGTTTTTAAGAGCGCGAGCTGCGATTCCTTCATCTTCTCTCAAAAGCCCCAGTAAAAGGTGTTCGGTACCTACCACATTATGGTTAAGTCGCCTTGCCTCTTCTTGGGCATGTGCTATTACTTTTTGTGCTCGTTCGGTAAACCTTCCGTTCATATTCTCACCTCATTTTTTTATTTTTTGTCGTATAAAGTTCGCCCTGTATAGGTCTCGCTCAATCGGTGACATTTCATTGTTTGAAACTCCCTGAATATAGGCGGGCCCCGTCATAATAAATAAACTGTTTAAAATAACTGGATCTACATCTTCTATAATGCCTAAATCTACACCTAATTTCACATCGGATATATAGCTTAATGCCTCGCTGGATGATATAATTTTTGCATTTGTGAGTATCCCATATGATCGAAGTATTTTATCTTCCAGGCGTATCCTTGCCTCTCCGGAAAGACTCTTTCTTATCTTGCGTTCGCTCATTAATATCTGCCGAGCTACACCCATTACATTTTGAATTATATCAGCTTCTGATTTTCCCAGGGTTATTTGGTTAGATATTTGATATAAGTTGCCATTAGCTTGTGAACCTTCTCCATAAATTCCGCGAACAACAAGTCCGACTTGGGCTATTGTGGCAAATATCTGTCCCATTTGATTCATCATCGTAAGCACAGGAAGGTGCATCATTACTGAAGCTCGCATGCCCGTTCCAACATTGGTCGGACATGCTGTAAGATACCCTATCTTCTCATCAAATGCAAAATCCAGCTTTGATTCCAAGAGATCGTCTATTTTGTCGATTTCTTGGAATGCTTCATCTAACTGAAGGCCCGGCATCATCACCTGCATTCTCAAATGGTCTTCTTCATTTATCATAATACTTATTGTCTCGTCCTGATTGACAGCTACTGCGCCATCTGCTGCATATGCTAAGTCGGGACTTATTAAGTGCAGCTCAGAAAGCAATATCTTCTGCTCATCTGAAAGATCGGCCATCTTATATAACTCAATTTCAGCTCCCATATTCGGGTCTGATCTTAAAATTTCGTATACGTCATTTATAATAGCCTCTGCTGCTTCATCTGATAGAAGATGAGGAAAAGGCACATCGCTTATATTGCGTGCCAGCCTAATCCTGCTGCTTACTATTATGTCGCTTTCCGGGCCTGGCGAGCTTATCCATTTGATTCTTGAAGGATCCATCAGTTGTTCTATGCCCATCGCTCTCATCTCCTATTCGTTTTTCGGATTCTCTTCCTTTGTTTCTCTTATTTCTTCCAACTGCTTTATTTTATCTCTTATTACCGCAGCACGTTCATATTCTTCTGCATTAACCGCTTCCTGCAGCTCGGCTTTAAGACGATCTATTTCATGCTTAATTCTAAGCTGTCCTCCGGTTCTTCTTGGAACCTTGCCTACATGATAAGTTTTGCCGTGTATTCTGCGAAGAAGCGGATTTATCTGCTCTTTGAAAGTGGTATAACATTTGCTGCATCCAAACCTTCCTGTCTGGATAAAATCATCAAAGGTAAGGCCACAACCCTCGCATTTAACACCTGTAGATATATTATCAAACTGCTCTCCTACCGGTTCAAAAAAACTCGAAAGCAGTTTACCCATCGAAAAATCAGCATCTCCAAAATCGCCTATTCCAAATATGCTAAAGCCCATAGGAAATCCTAAGTGCTTTTGTTTTGCGCATACTTCGCATAGATGCATTTGAACTTTCTCGTTATTTACTATCTTTGTAATATGAATCGTCGCCGGTCTTACATGGCATTCTTCACACATCATTGCTTTTTGCCTCCTTTTCTAGCTTGAAAATCCATTATAACTGCGATTATCGCTTTCATAAGTTTTGCTCTAATTAAATCACGGTCTGAAGGTTCTGCCGGCAGATTATATTCATTCATTACCGCCCGCAATATTTCTTTCTCCCGTTCCGTTATCACATTCTCCTCCCACAGCCTGTTTACAATATCTTTTGCGTCAGAGGCAGAAAGGGAATCGCCGATAAAATCCAGTATGTCTCTTAAACATTCATTTTCACACATCTTAAGTTTTTTTATTCTTATATACCCTCCGCCGCCTCTGCGGCTTTCCACGAAATATCCGCGCTCTAGCGTAAAGCGCGTTGTCAATACATAGTTTATCTGGGATGGGGCGCATTGAAACTGATTTGCCATTTCGTTTCTTTGTATTTCTAAGATTCCTTCCGGGATATTATCAAACATTTCTTTAATGAAGTCTTCGATTATATCTGACAAATTCGCCATAATATCCCCCTTTCCCGCGGATAGTTTTGCCGCTTGATAATTGACTTTCTCTGACCTTTGATTATATTATATTGCAACTAGTGAAAATATGCAAGTACTATCTGATTAAATGTAAATATGCAGTAAGATTCTTCGCTGCGCTCAGAATTACAGCAGAATTAAAAACGTGATTAAAAAATGCAGGAGAAGGTTCGTGTCCCTTCTCCTGCATATTAAGCCAAATAACTATTCTTTGTTATTTTTCTGGCTTTGGGCCTCTGCTATTATTTTCTCTGCGATCTGAGCAGGAACTTCTTCATAATGGCTAAAGGTTGCAGTAAAATGCCCTCTTCCCTGGGTCATTGACCGCAAATCCGTAGCATAGCGAAGTATTTCAGACATAGGCACTTGAGCTTTGATATGCTGCATTCCATCTTTTTGCTCCATACCTAAAACTCTGCCCCGCCGCTTATTCAAATCCCCTATAATATCGCCCATATAGCTTTCCGGCACTACAACAGTTAAGTCCATGATAGGCTCTAACAGAACAGGTTTCGCCTGAAGGGCCCCTTTCTTAAAGGCCATCGAAGCCGCTATTTTAAAAGCCATTTCAGATGAATCTACAGGGTGAAAGGATCCATCATACAAAATTGCCTTTATTCCTATCATCGGATAACCTGCAACTACGCCTTCTTTTAGTGCTTCGCGGATACCCTTTTCAACTGCTGGGATATATTGTTTCGGAACAGCGCCGCCAAAAATTTTATCTTCAAATTGAAATTCTTCGTTTAAGTCAGTAGGCTGTAACTCAATCCAAACATGGCCGTACTGGCCTCGGCCGCCGCTTTGCTTTTTATGTTTGCCTTCAACTTTTACGCTTTCGCGAATCGTCTCGCGATAAGGGATTTTAGGAAGTTCTAAAACTACTTCGGAACCAAACTTATTGGCAAGTCTTGCCGCTAAAACCTCTAAGTGTATTTCTCCCATTCCTGATACAAGAAGCTGACCTGTTTCCGGATCTTTTGTAACTTCAAAAGTCTTATCTTCTTCCATAAGTCTTGCAAGGCCTGATGATATCTTGTCTTCATCTCCAGATGATTTGGGCTGTGCCGCAAGTGTAAGCACGGGTTTTGGAAATTCTATGGGCTTTAGCAAAACAGGGTGATCCTTGTCTGCAAGGGTATCATTTGTTGTAGTATACTGCAATTTTGCCACTGCGGCTATGTCGCCGGCTACTACTTCAGACGTATTTTCTTGTTTTTTACCTTTTAATATATAAATTTGCCCGAACTTTTCAGTTTGATTTTGGGTAACATTGTATACCACGCTGTCAGATTTTATGCTGCCTGAAAATACCTTAAACAAGGTTAGTTTTCCTACATATGGATCTGCCATAGTCTTGAACACAAGCGCTGAGAATGGTTCGGACGTGCTGCACTTTATGGTGATTTCTTCATTTGTGCCCGGTTTTACTCCTTTTTCTGCCGGTCTTTCTTCCGGAGATGCGGCATATTTGCAAATCATATCCAGTAGTAAATCGATTCCTTTGTTTGTAAGGGACGAGCCGCAAAGCACCGGGTATATGAGACCTGATACTATACCTTTATGTAAGCCTTTTTGGATTTCTTCTTCAGTCAGTTCTTCTCCCTCGAGGTATTTTGCCAAAATCTCATCATCTGTTTCAGCAATGGCTTCAAGCAGTGCTGTTCTGTTTTCTTCAACAGCATCATTTAAATCCTCTGGAATTGGGCACTCTTTCAGTTTTTTGTCATCAAAGGCAAATGCTTTTTGAGATATTATATCAACTATACCGCTGAAATTTGCTTCCGAGCCAATGGGAAGCTGCACTAGAACTGCTTTTGGGCCAAAAAATTCTTTTATTTGGTCGGCAACTTTATAAAAATTGGCATTTTCCCGATCCATCTTATTTATAAAGAATATGCGCGGAAGATTTTCCTTTTCTGCATATTCAAATACTTGCTCAGTTCCAACTTCAACGCCAGATACGGCGCAAACAGCTATAACTGCATTCTCAACTACTCTAAGGGCACTTTTAACCTCGCCTACAAAGTCAAAGTATCCGGGGGTGTCGACAATATTTATTTTTGTGCCTTTCCATTCACAGGGAGCAATCGCATTATTTATGGAAATTTTCCGTTTAATTTCCTCCGGATCATAATCACATACCGTAGTACCTTCATCGATTCTCCCTAATCGATCGATTGCGCCTGAGTTATACAGCATTGCTTCAGCTAAAGATGTCTTTCCGGAGCCGCTATGACCAATCAGGCCTATGTTCCTTATCATGTCGCTTTTGTAGCTTTTCAACCGTATCTCCTCCTCTTAGTAAATAGTGAAATAGTTAATTGCTGAAAATATAAACATTGTTTAATTGTATAATTCTATTTTGATAATTTAATTCCTGCTTGTGCTTTTACAAAAATGTCTGCTAATAAAAATAATATCATAGTCCGGCATCTTGAGCAATGCAAAAGTTATATTTATATAGTCAAACAGGACCGATACTTGTCGATCCTGTCATATAAATAATTCCCGGATTTTATATTTGTGAGTAATTGGGAGCCTCCTTTGTTATATAAACATCATGGGGATGGCTCTCTTTTAGTCCGGATTCCGTTATTCTGATAAACTTTGCTTTCTTAAGTTCCTCTATATTCTTTGCACCGCAATACCCCATACCTGCCCTAAGCCCTCCAAGTAATTGATATACTGTCTCAGAAAGAGGTCCTTTATAAGGCACGCGGCCTTCAATACCTTCAGGCACCAACTTTTTCATATGTTCCTGGAAGTATCTATCTTTGCTGCCATGCTCCATAGCCCCTATAGAACCCATGCCCCGGTATACTTTAAAGCTTCGACCACTGTATATTTCAATTTCTCCCGGGCTTTCTTCTGTTCCCGCAAAAAGGCTTCCCAGCATTACGCTGTCTGCCCCTGCAGCTATTGCTTTTACTATGTCTCCTGAGTATTTTATACCACCATCAGCTATGATGGGGATGCCATATTTTGCAGCTTCCTGTGAACAGTCATAAATTGCAGTAACCTGAGGCACTCCTATGCCTGCTACTACTCGTGTCGTGCAAATAGAGCCGGGTCCCATTCCCACCTTTACCGCATCAGCTCCTGCGTTTATAAGGTCTCTTGTGGCTTCGGGTGTTGCGACATTGCCTGCTATAAGTTGAAGGTCGGGATACATCTTTTTAATTTCATACACTGCATCTAGAACACCCTTTGAATGGCCGTGTGCAGTATCAACTACTATAACATCTACTTTAGCTTCCACAAGAGCTTTTAGTCGTTCTTTCATGTCGTCTGTTACCCCGACGGCTGCTCCAACTAAAAGTCTTCCTGTCTTATCTTTTGCAGAATTTGGATATTTAATTGCTTTTTCTATATCTTTTATAGTGATAAGCCCTTTTAGATTATAGTTTTCATCTACTAAAGGAAGCTTTTCTATCTTATGTTTTTTAAGAATCTGCATGGCTTCTTCAAGAGTAGTGCCTACCGGTGCTGTAACAAGGTTTTCTTTTGTCATTACTTCGCTTATTTTCTTCGTCGGATCATCTTCAAACCTTAGATCTCTATTTGTAAGGATGCCAACAAGTTTTGTGCCTTCTGTTATGGGAACGCCTGATATTTTATATCGCTCCATGAGTTCTAAGGCGTCTCCTATGACATTGTCCGGCGATAAATAGAAAGGATCAACGATAACACCATGTTCAGACCTTTTAACCTTGTCTACTTCCGTTGCCTGCATCTCAATCGACATATTTTTATGGATTATTCCGATGCCGCCCTCCCGCGCTATTGCGATAGCGAGTCTGGCTTCGGTTACCGTGTCCATTCCGGCACTTATGATAGGTATATTTAGTTTTATTTTATTTGTAAGCCTTGTAGAAATGTCTACTTCTCTTGGCAATATCTCAGACTTGGCAGGTATTACCAAAACATCGTCAAAGCTTAAGCCCTCTTTGGAAAATTTATCCAAAAAATCGCCCCCAACAATATTTACTTCATTATTGTATTGTCTCAAAGTTTATCAAAGTTTAATATCACTGTCAACGGGGAAATGTATACAAAATAAAGTATGTAAAATTTATAATGCCGCCTTTTCCATGAGAATGAAAATTGATATCAAAAATAAAAATAATTTTGAAAAAAGAGGAATTTAATTATTTTTGTCGAATATATATATTTATTTTATAAAACAAGTCAGTTTACAGGGGTTGATAAAAACTTATTGCGGAAAGAATTATCATAATTTTATGTAAAAAATTTATTTTTATTTCTTGCAAATTACCAAGTAGTTAAACTTGCAAATGAGTGATCCGCAAAAAGTTTATACAATTCCTCCCTTAATTTTAAGCACTTTTTCTAAATTGCCGAAAATAACTAATTTAGCTATATGCCTTTCTTATTTTATTCTATTTAAGTATCCTTACATAAAAATAAAGTTTTTTGCGAAACTAGCTGCTCATCTTTGATGATAAGCAAAACAATTTATAATATTTTTTGTTATTCTTTTTATTGCATTTGCTATATAATAAAAAGTAAAATGCCTTTATAAACTTTCAGAATGTATTAATAAAATACCATAAAATTTTGTAAAGTTAACTAGGAGGGATTATTTTGTCTACAGTTCAGGGCGCATCGGAAAGAGCTAATGAAGACGCTATACTTTCTGTAAGAAACCTTGTAACACATTTTTTTGTAAGAGATGGGGAAATAAGCGCTGTTGAAGGCATAAGCCTCCATGTAAAAAGGGGCGAAACCGTGGCTATAGTTGGTGAATCCGGCTGTGGTAAGTCAGTTGCTGCCCTTTCCATGCTTCGACTAATTCCTTCACCGCCGGGAAAGATACTGGCAGGGAGTGTTTTTTTCGAGGGTAAGGACATACTAAAGATGAGTTCTACCCAGCTTAGAAATATTAGAGGCAAAGGAATCGCATTAATACTTCAGGAGCCTATGTCTTCACTTAATCCTTCTTGGACAATAGGGCGCCAAATTATGGAGGCGGTGGAATTAAATCAGGGTTTAAAAGGAAAAGAGGCACGAGAAAAAGCCCTTGAAATGCTAAGACTTGTAAGAATCCCTGCGCCTGAAAGTAGAATGGAAAACTATCCTCACGAGCTTTCCGGAGGTATGAAACAGCGTGTCATGATAGCTATAGCCTTAGCATGTAGGCCAAAAGTCCTTATAGCAGATGAGCCTACAACCTCTTTAGATGTTACAATACAAGCTCAAATACTCGAATTGATAAAACAGTTAAAGACAGAAATTGGCATGACACTTGTCCTGATAACTCATGACCTTGGCGTTGTCGCAGAGATGGCTGACAGAGTTTCTATAATGTATGCGGGCCAAATAATGGAAAATGCTGATGTTTTTAGTATATTCCATAGCCCTGCGCATCCGTATACTAAAGGTATTGTAAATACTGTAATGGATTTAAAGAACAAAAACAAAAGACTGGAGGTGATACCAGGAGATCCGCCCAGCCTCTTGAATCCCCCGCCGGGATGTAGGTTTGCTCCAAGATGTGAATATGTCCAAGACATATGTCGTACCACTACACCCGAATACAAGGAAGTAATTGAAAATTCAGGTCGTTGGGTAAAGTGCCACTTTCCGTTGTTGTAAAGATATAAAGTGAGAAATTTCAAGGTAAAAAATAACATAATTTGATAAGGGGGAACTGTAAGTATGAGAAAGGGATTACAATTTTTGCTTATTTTATCACTTGTTGTAACTTTAATAGCAGGATGTGGAGGCTCAAGTTCTCAGCCCACCCAGCAGTCCGGAAAAGAAGGCACAACTTCCACGGCCACAAAAGATACTATCATAATAGCTCTTCAAGGCGAACCGTCGACTTTAGATCCTCAGTTTGCTGATGACGGTAATATGAGAGCAGTTACTGACAATGTTTTTGAACGATTGTTAGAGCTTGACGGCAAGACTCTTGAACCAATAAACGGCCTTGCTACAGATATAAAGAGTATAGATGATGTTACATGGCAGCTTACTCTCAGAGAAGGAGTAAAATTCCACAATGGGGATCCTTTTACGGCAGAAGATGCTGTATTCTCTATAAAAAGAGTAACGGATCCTGCCTATAAGTCACAAATCGCAGGCAATTTCAACACAATAAAAGATGCAAAAGTTATTGACGACAAAACCATACAGATTGTAACAGACGGGCCTGACCCGATACTTCCAAAGCGTCTTACAAGATTAGATATAGTTGATAAAAAGTATATAGAAAGCAATCCGGATAAAGTAGCAACAGAGCCTATAGGCACAGGACCATACAAGGTAACCAAATGGAACAGAGGTGTTGATATAACCATCGAGCGAAATGAGGATTATTGGGGTAATAAGCCTCAAATAAAAGGTGCAACATATAGATTTATTCAAGAAAGTTCTACAAGACTTTCAGCTTTAAAAGCAGGAGAAATCGACTTAGCTGTAAACATGCTGCCTGAGTACGTGTCCGAACTACCAGCTTATAAGACTTCGGACGGTATTGAATTTACTTTTATTCGGTTCAACACTTTGAGGGGACCGATGAAAAGCAAGCTTATGAGGCAAGCCGCCTGTTATGCTGTAGATAAGAAAGCCCTTGCAGACAGCCTTTATCTAGGTTATGCAAACGTGGCACAGGGACAACTGGCAAAACCCGGCTATTTTGGCTACAATGACGAAATTAAAGCCTATCCGTATGATCCTGAAAAGGCCAAAGCACTGCTTAAAGAGGCAGGTTATAATGGCGAGGTTATAGAGCTTGTATCTGAGCGCGGCAGATGGCTTAAAGATGGAGAACTAACTGAAGCTGTTGCAGGCATGCTTACCGATGCAGGATTTAACATCAAGCTTACCTTTTTAAGCTGGCAGGAATGGCTAGACACATTATTTAATTTAGACAAGGCTCCGGATATGATGTTTAGTTCAAATGGAAATGAGCTCTTTGATATGGACAGATTTTATCAGGCTTTAATCAAGACCGGCGGACCTCAGTCTGCTTACTCAAATCCTGAGGTCGACAAAATGATTGATGCTGCAAGAAGCGAAATGGATACCGAAAAGCGACTTCAGCTATATAAAGATCTTGCAAAAATCGTATATGAAGATCCATTCGGGCTGCCTCTTTTAAACTTAAAGGATATCTATGGCATGTCACCGAATCTTGAATGGGAGCCTAGACAGGACTCCAGAATTACCGTATTTGAGATGAAGTTGAAATAGAGATTTATAGGGAGGGCCTAAAAGCCTTCCCTGCCATTTATTTTTGGAGGTTAGGCTAATGAAAAGATACATTATAGTGCGCCTTCTGTATACAATTGTAGTAATTTTAGGTGTTTCAATACTAGTTTTTGTTGTAACCCACATGGTAGGCAATCCGGTAAATACAATGCTGCCGCTTCAAGCAACTGAAGCTGAAAGAGCCGCTCTACGTCATCAGCTTGGCCTTGACAAGCCTCTTTTTGAACAATTGACCACATTCTTAGGCAGTATGGTAAAACTGGATTTTGGAATATCCTGGTGGCAGCAAATACCGGCTTTAGGAATTGTGATAAATAAAATGCCTGCTACTTTTATGCTCGTGAGCGCAGCAATGATTCTATCAATTGTGGTTGCAATTCCATTGGGAATTTTAGCCGCTTATAAGCCCGGAACTTTTTTAGACAGATTTCTCACTTCCGCTTCACTTATCGGATTGTGTCTGCCTCCGTTTTGGCTTGGCCTTATGCTTGTTCTATTTTTCGCAGTAAGATTGGGTTGGTTTTTTACATCGGGCTATGGTACATTGCGTCATTTGATTCTTCCCACCATTACTCTTGCAGTAGTGCCTATGGGGCACCTGGCACAAATAGTTAGATTTTCCATGGCAGAGCAATTGAACGCTCAATATGCCATAACTGCTAGAGCTAAGGGAGCAAGCGAAACTGCTGTGCTTTTCGGTCACGCATTGAAAAACGCTGCAACCTCTATTGTTACAATGGGCGGATCGGATTTTGGAAGACTCCTTGCCGGCGAAACCGCTGCCGTTGAGGTGGTTTTTGGCTGGCCTGGTTTTGGTACCCTTATTGTAGATACAATAGGCAGGCAGGATTTTCCTCTTTTGCAGGCTGAAGTATTCTTTGTAGCAGTCGTAATTTGTTTGATTAACTTAATTGTGGATATATCATATGCCTATTTAGATCCAAGAATAAAATATTAGGGAGGGCTGCAAATGTCTAATAATACACAGCAAGGAATTGATGAGAAAAATAGCAAATCCGAAGTCAAGAAGAATGCATTCCAAAGATTTTTGCAGCACTTTTCGGGAAACACCTTAGCACTGGTTGCTTTTATATTACTCGTTTTAATTATTGCTATTAGCATATTTGCACCCTTTATAGCACCTTATAACCCGGCCAAGGGCAATATAGTCAACAGGCTTAAGCCTCCTACCTTGGAAAGGCCTGCAGATGGCAGTTTTCCCCATATTCTCGGAACGGATCAGCAGGGCAGGGATGTACTATCTAGGCTTATATACGGTGGTAGGGTTTCTATGAGTGTTGGTTTTACGGTAGTTGCTATTGGCGGCACTATAGGAACATTGTTGGGTCTTATTGCAGGATATTTCGGTGGTTGGACAGATTTAATAATAATGCGTATCGTTGACGTGGCATCGTCATTTCCCGGACTTCTTATCGCCTTAACTTTCGTTATGGTATTAGGGCCCGGTCAGGCAAACTTAACAATAGCTTTGCTTTTAGTAGGGTGGATGATATATGCCAGAATGGCGCGAAGTCAAGTTTTGACCGCTCGCGAATCTACTATGGTTGAAGCTTCAAGGGCTATAGGTTGCAGTATGCCGCGCATCTTATTTAATCATATTCTCCCTAATGTAATTTCTCCATTGATAACCACTTTTGTTCTTGAAATGGCCCACATGATAAGCGCTGAAGCTAATATGAGTTTCCTCGGTTACGGAATTCAGCCTCCGGCTTCATCTTGGGGCTTGATGATTGGCGAAGGGCGGCAATATATAACCAGTGCTTGGTGGATAGTGGTATTCCCGGGCTTAATAATCGCTCTTACTGTTTTGTGCTTAAATTTAGTAGGCAACTGGGTCAGAGAAGAATTTGATCCTCTGCAAAAAGGCCGCCATTGAGGAGGGGTATGGATTGACTGAGAATAATGATAATATCATTGAAGTAAAAAATTTAGTAAAATACTTTCCGCTGCGAGGCGGCTTATTGGGGCAGCCCACTTCTTGGGTCCATGCCGTAGATGATGTAAGTTTTAATATAAAGCGGGGACAAACTTTGGGTCTCGTAGGTGAAAGCGGCTGCGGCAAAACAACAGTAGGCCGGCTTGTTCTTAAACTTATTGAACCTACCAGTGGAGAAGTGATTTTTAACAGTAAAAATATTTATGATGAAAAATTTTGGAAGGAAAAGGAATTCCGCAGGAATGCCCAGATCATTTTTCAGGATGCCTTCAGCTCTTTTGACATAAGAAAAAATGTAGAAAATATAGTCGGTGAACCTCTTTTAGTTCACGGCATAGCTCAGGGTAAGGAGCTTAAAGAAAAGGTCGATGATTTGCTAAAGTTAGTAGGGCTTAAACCGGAGATTGCTAAAGAATATCCTCACACCCTATCAAGCGGCCAAAAGCAATGTGTCGGTATAGCTCGTTCTTTAGCGCTTAATCCGACTTTCGTTGTGGCTGATGAGCCTATTTCTGCTTTAGATGTATCAGTTAGAGCTCAAATCTTAAATCTGCTAAAAGATCTTCAAAAAAAATTAAATTTGACTTATTTATTTATCTCTCATGATATTCGAGTTGTCTACTATCTTTCTGACTATATTGCGGTCATGTATGTGGGTAAATTGGTGGAAACAGGGCCGGCAGAAGAGGTTTTTGCACACAGGCTCCACCCATATACAGAGGCTCTTCTAACTGCGGTGCCTATTGAAGATCCAAAAATGAGAGCCCCTAAAGAAATCCTTCAAGGTGAGGTGCCTTCGCCGGTTGATCCGCCGCCAGGCTGCAGGTTCTATCCCAGATGTAAATACGCTATTGCAAAATGTAAAGATGAAAATCCTGAACTTATCGAAAAATCACCAGGGCATTTTGTTTCATGCTTTGTAGATTTTCATGGTTCAAAAACAATTATATAAACGGCAATGCTATCATTGCATCAGCAGGTAAATATTTGTTATAATAAAAAAGACCTTTACCCTCTTTTACTTCTTACCGGGAAAAGGCCTTTAGCTTTAAAACAACCTTAATATCGCATACAACATAGGAGGAACCTTATGGACTTCAAACTTTTTTTGATGGCTTTTGGCATGCTGTTTTTGGCAGAGATGGGAGACAAGACACAGCTTGCCGTATTTACTTTGGTAACCCAATATAAAAAACCGCTTCCAATTTTTCTCGGCGCGTCTCTTGCGCTGGTTTTGGTAACTCTTATAGGCGCCTTGTTTGGCGAGGCAGTCTCACGTTATGTGCCCTCTGCATATCTTAAACTTGCAGCCGGTATTCTTTTCGTTGGTATAGGCCTCTTTGTTCTAATTGAGGCAGTTCCTGAATTTTTGCATCACTGATGGGCGACAAATTTTGATTTTAACCTTGAAATTGGGGCAAAAACTCTTTGTTTTGACGAAGAATATCATCTAAAATCTTTTTTGCAGCATCAGCAGATGGCACAAGGGGATGAATAGTTAATGCTTGAAGGGCTGTATAGTAATCACCTTTAATGCCTGCTTCGACGGTAAGCTGCTCATAGGCTTTTACCGCCTGCATCAATCCCCTTATCTTTGCTGGCACATGACCTATTGTAAGAGGTGATGCTCCATTTTTGCCTATAATACAATTTGTTTCAATCGCCACATCTTCAGGCAAATCTAGAATAGTTCCGTTATTTCTAACATTGACTGTCTGTATGTCCTTTTTATTATTTGCTATAGAATCTATAAGGTTGCAAGCGGCATAGGAATAAAGAGCGCCGCCTCGCTTTTCAAGTTCCGGTGGTTTTATATCAAGACTAGGATTTTTATAAAGTTTAAAGAGCTCCTTCTCTATATTTTTTACTACCTCGCCTCGGGTGCCCTCGCTTGAGGCTTCTTTTATTTCCTCTTCCAACATTTTATCAGACATGTAATAATAGCGATGATAAGGGCAGGGAAGCATGCCTAGAGACTTAATCAAATCTTTATCCCATATCAAATCCGGTATATTTTTCATGGTAAAATTTTTGCCGGTTATAAGTATATCAAGTAATTTTTCTGTTACATCTTCGCCATCTAAATAAATTTTTTGCCCCCATACGAGATGGTTTAATCCGGCAAACTCTATATAAACTCTTTCCATTTCAACTTCGAACACTTGAGCAACATAATTTATCATATTTACGGGCACATTGCAAAGGCCTACGGCCTTAACTTTTGTATGATTTAAGACCGTTTCTGTAATTATTCCGGAAGGATTAGTAAAATTTATGAGCCAAGCAGAGGGTGCAAGTCTTTGGATATCTTTACAGATATTCATTATAACAGGAATGGTCCTAAGTGCTTTGGCAAAACCACCGGGGCCTGTGGTTTCTTGTCCGATGACTCCATATTTTAGAGGTATTTTTTCATCTCTTATACGGGCGTCAAGACCCCCGACTCTAAACTGCGATACTACAAAATCTGCACCCGAAATTGCTTCCTCTTGATTCAGCGTCAGATGAATATTTATATCAAGCCCTGCTTTTTTTACCATCCTCTCTGCAAGAGCCCCAACTATTTCCAGTTTTTCTTTTCCCTGTTCTATGTCTTCCAAGTAAATATCACTTACAGGAAGTTCCGGGGCTTTCTTTATAAAGCCGTCGATGAGTTCAGGGGTATAGCTTGAACCTCCACCGATAACTGCTATTTTGTATTTTTTAGTCAATTTGTCAAGCCTCCTCTTATTTATTTAAGTTTTAGTTTGAACTTCTGCCATGGCTGAATGTAGTCTAATAAAAATACCTCTTCAGGCGCAATTTTTGCAACCACATTTATTTTTCCGCTGTTTTCCATGTCTTTTAATGCTATTTGAAGTTCTCCTGCATATCTTTTGTATTCTGAGCTTGGGATTAAAATATCCCCCTTCTTTATTTGTTTAACGGGATTGAAAACCTTAAAAACATTGTCTTTATACTTTATTCTGCTTAATGTAGACCTTATAAGGTATTCAGAAATATCTCCCCTGTTAAAATGGGGCTCCTCTAAAACAATCTTCTTTTCAATGTCGGATATGCCTTCTTCAAGTTCTACATTTAGAGACAATATATTTTTATCAAGAGACCCTAATGCTCTTAATTCATCTTCTGATGCATAGCAATCTCCTATTATCACTGTATCAATAAGCCCTGTATTAAATAGATCTTTTGCTTGTGTTTCAATAGGAAGATTACGGTGTTCTTCTAAAGTACAAAGCCCGTCGCTGTCCGGCCAAGGACCAAATGTCGCGCTGCTATGTGATGTAACAAAGGCAGCCGTAGGTATATTATAATATTTAAAGGCTGCTGAACACTTTTCGAAATGCTTTCTTGAAATGCCGGTATATCTTAACGGATAAAAATTGTGGCAGCCCATGAGGTTTTCCAAATTAGGCTTATATTCCATAATACTTTCCATATATTTTACACCGGAGCTCATATTTATTTCTATTTTAAGATTGTAAGGATTATATGTCATAAGGCTTTCCTCAAAGCCGCCGGAACCTGTGTCAAATCGAATTCCATAAAGACCAAGATTATAAAAAAACTCAATATCTTCAAAGGATACTCCTAAATTTTTGAGCACCTCGGGATTTATATCGGCTATAACTTCCATTTTGTTGCTTTTGGCATACAAACAAACTCTTTTAAATCGTTCAAGCAGTGCTTTATCGTTTTCTACAGAGATAAGATTTGTAAATATCCTGGTAAATC
This sequence comes from Tepidanaerobacter sp. EBM-49, assembly GCF_001896645.1. Classification (NCBI taxonomy): domain Bacteria; kingdom Bacillati; phylum Bacillota; class Clostridia; order Thermosediminibacterales; family Tepidanaerobacteraceae; genus Tepidanaerobacter; species Tepidanaerobacter sp. EBM-49. The sequence goes on along the minus strand of NZ_MPPE01000044.1, from coordinate 7,519 downwards.
CATACTTAAAAGCCTTATCTATATATCTGCAATCTTCCTCTTCGCTGCTCTTTGCAGGATATACCGAAATCCCCAATTCTCTCATTTAATCACCTTTTTCTTTTAAGCTTCTAAGTTCTTTATAGACCTTAATAAACTCTTTGGCCAATGTATTTATCGTAATTGCATTCATTAAATGGTCCTGGGCGTGTACCAGTAATATGGAGATAGAAAAATTCTCTCCGCCGGCTTCTCTGTGCAATAAAGAAGTTTGGATTTTATGTGCCATTATAAGCTTTTCATCAGCTTCTTCGAAGCACTCCTCCGCCTTTTCAAATTCATTGGATCTTGCGTATTCTATGGCTTCTATAGAAAGACTTGTGGCCTCTCCGCTGCATGTTATTAAATTAAGTATATCTTGTTCTAAATCCATAAGATAATCTCTCCTTACAAAATTTGTTTATAAAGGTGAAAGCAGCGAATTTATTCGCTGCCTCACCCGGCTGCAATTATTTGCTTGAATCCTTGCTATCTGTCTCTGTAGTTTTTTGTCTATCCAATAATATTACAAAAGGTATATATATTAGGGTTGCAATAACAAGATTAATTATAGCAAGTATCATTGCTCCCACGCTTCCACCTGTTGCAAGAAAAGCTCCTATCCCAACCGGTGATGTCCATGGAATCGCAACATATGTCGGCGGAACAAGGCCTATAGCCGTAGCTAAATATGCAATGAGTGTAAGTATCGGTTCAATTATTATAAACGGTATAAATAATATCGGATTTAGCACTATAGGTAGTCCAAAAATAATTGGTTCATTAATTTGGAATATTCCCGCAGGTAGTGCAAGTTTTGCAAGGCTTTTTAAATCCTGTCTTTTTCTTGCCACAAGTAATATAGCAATAATTAATCCCAAGGTTGCGCCAGAACCTCCAAGATGAGAATAAGTATCGAAAAACACCCTTGTAATAATGTTTGGAGGAACTGCTCCTTGCTGAATCGCCGCGGCATTTGCCTGCAGTGCCGGCAGATAAATGGCATTCATCACAGGATCTAATAAGTTTGCCCCATGAAGACCAAAAAACCAAAAAAGTGTTATCAGAAAAGTTGCCAGCATAGCCGAACCTACGCTTTGACCTAGATTTTGAAGCGGAGTCTGGATAGTCTTTAGTATAACATCATATAAACTTACCCCGCCCATGGCAGTTATTATTGACGTTAAAATTCCAAAAACATATACTGTAACAATCCCGGGAATTAGCGCTGCAAAAGCCCTTCCTACGGCAGGAGGCACGTCGCCCGGAATAGTTATAACAAGATGAGCTTTCGTAAGTTTTACAAAGATTTCTGTTGCTATAAGGGACACCAAAAGACCTGTAAAAAGTGCAGTGGCGTCAAGATAGTTGATTTTGATAAATCCCCATCCTACCCCCTCCGGCGCTTGAGGAAGTGTGATTATAAAGCTTGCTACTGATATTAAGCCTGCCATCAGTCCATCTTCGTTGTAGCTCTTTGCCAGGTTGTAGCCTATGGAAAACACTATAAGCAAAGTCATTATAGCAAAGGTTCCCCACCAAACTGCGCCATTTATTGGAACTAAAAACGATAAAGCCGGTATCCATACACATAATGTATTATTAAGAAGAACCGCAAAGGAACCTGCAAGTATTAAAGGCATAATACCGGCAAAGCCGTCACGTATAGCTACAAGATGTCTTTGAGATCCTATCTTACCCGCTATCGGCACAAAGTGCTCATCCATCCAATTTATAAAAGCCTCCATAAATAAAATCCCCCTTTATAGATTTTAATTATTCGCCTTCCCCTTTTTTCTCCGCTAACTTAAGCGCTTGTTCTAATACTGCTTCTCCGTTCATTGTTCCATAATCTTTGCTATTTATTACATCTAAAGCAATTTTTTTGCCGGCAAGGGTCTTTTTAAGTTCATTGTATAAATATCTTACTTGTGGTCCTAAAAGTAGTACATCGGTATCGTCATAATGATTTTTTGCTTCTGCTTGGGATGTAGCAACAATTTCCACATCCGTAAGCCCTTTTTTCTGAGCCGCTTCTTGCATTTTTTTTACAAGAAGGCTTGTGGAAGACCCTGAAGAGCATACCAGCATGATCCTTTTCATATTTTCACCTCCTTGCTCTTTTATAAGAGCAATTCTCATGCCAAGGTTTATATGGAGGCTAAAAAATTTCTAACCGTTGGGGGATCTGGGTTTTGCTTAATAAGAAAGTGTGTATTAAAAAATACACACTTTCTGCACCATTACACACTAGTTGAAAATTGTCTGGCTTCCTCTGCATTTTCAAGAAACATCCTGCAAAGATAAGCATATTCGTGAGGACCTATATCAATATTAAAATAATCTTCAAGGGGCTTTAAATGGTTTTCTAGAATAACTAGTTCTTTTTTATGCCTTTTTTCATATTCCTGTAAGTTTTCGAAAATGGCTCTTTTGCCGCCTGATGCCAGTTTTTCAATCAAAAACGCCATATGAAGTATTATACCTATCTTTACTTCTGAAGGAATTAAAAGACCAAGCGCCTTTGAGATGTTTATTACGGATGATTTTGACATTCTGAAACATTCTTCAGCGTTTACCGCCTTTAGATGCTCACACAGTGATTGCTCTATCTTTTTATAGGTTTCGACTTCATCTATAAGACTAAGTAAAAAATCTTTGGCTTTTCCTGTAAGCAAATCCGCGGCAGAAATATACGGAATATCAGGTACTGCAAAATCAAGAGTACCAATTATTGCTATAATGTCAGAGTTTTGCTTGTGTTTTTTAATGCTTTCTTCGAACTCTCCTTTATTAATAAATTCCTCCGGAATTACTTTTATGCTGCTGTTATTTCTTAAATATTCTTCTTCAACAATCTTTTTTAATTCCTTAGCTGCTCCTTGGCCGGTAAAACACGCTGTTATTATAACATTTTCTATGTGTGCTGTGCTTTTTCGAAAACCGCCGGATTCTCTATTATTTATTTTTGATACCGATTCGTATATCTCATCTAAGTCTTTTCCGGTAATTGCTTTATGGCATGCATCTATTACCATTAAAGTGGTTACCATGTCAACTGTTTTTATTTTAATATTTGTTTCCTCGGCTATCATGTTGCCAAAATTTTTTAAAGAACCCATATCTACAAAAAGTAAAACGCCCTTGCCCCTGTCACATTTTATTGCATATTCCTTTATTGTTTTATACATCTTTTCAGGATCCATGGCAAGAGGCATGTCAAGACCTATTACATGCTCTGTTCCCGCTAGGTCGTTTGCTACTTTGGCCATGCTGCTTGCGGTTGTATCGCCGTGCATTGCTACTAAAACCGCAACTTTACCCTCAAGCTCTTCGCTTTGTAAATCTTCATCAGGAACAAAAAACATAGCAAGGTAGCCTATCTCATCCAGAGGTGTTTCAATTTTAAACTTCTGATCAATCAGTTTTGCCGCTTCTACAGCTGCTATGAATTCATCCGGATAGTTTATTCTTATAAAATTAAGGCGTGGATTATATATTTTCCCTCCGACTTTTATTCTATCTATGGTTTTTTGCAAATGCAGAGCCAACCCAAAAAAGATCTTTTCGTCCATGTATCTGTTTAATTTTATCTCAGCCATATTCAGTATTGCTTCAGTTGTATTTATTACTTCTTCACCTACTATTTTAGAAATTTCATCTTTATGGTACTTTTCTGCCATATTTTGGATGTATTTTTTGAAGTGTTTTTCTATCTCGTCATTTAAAATTCTATTTATCTCCTGTTCTTCAATTCCGCTTTTATTTAAAATTTCCAACTTTTCTTCTATGACTTCATAAAAATGCCCCTCGCTGCTGTCCCTTAAAAAGATGGTATGGTAGTCCTTGTCCGGAGAAAAATAAAGCACTTCCTCGTTGCTGCTTATTAGTGTTTCTATTTCATCGCGGAATTTATGCAGATTCATGATGCCTCTTTTCACATGGAGGGGAAGGTCTTCTGAAGAAATGAAAAGATACTCCCTGCTTTGAGATTTGTAATTTAAAAATGCCTTTGCGCAAGCTATCTGTATATCATTTTTAAGCTGACCTATGTTGCCTGCGCAATTATAAAGTAAATATGAAATAAAACAGTTTCTTTCGATGTATATGTCTTTATTTATGCGGGCCGATTCTTCGCTTAAAAAAGCGCATATTAGGCCGCATCTTTCCGCAAGAGTCTTTTCCCGAAGCGGTGGAAGATTTATAGTTACCGGAATTCGTCTTATGAATGTTTTTAGTAAATAAGATTGAGGTTCTTCGGTGGTTGCTGCAATTAGGCGTGCTTTTGAAGTGACAACTTTCTCGGTTTCTCCAAGGGGCCTAAAGCAGCCTTTATCCATGTATATGAACAGAAGCTCCTGCCCTTGAGGAGGCAGACGATGTATTTCATCTAAAAAAATTATACCGCCGTCAGCCTGTTTTAAAAGACCTGTTTTATCTTCTGCCGCTCCGGTATAGGCACCTTTTTTAACTCCAAAAAGCTGAGCTATTAAAAGCTGGGGATTATCGGCATAGTCAGCGCAATTAAAACTTATAAAGGGAGCATCAGAGGACAGTAAATTAGATTCTACGGCAAAACCATATATTGCTTCTGCAAATATAGACTTACCTGCTCCCGTCTCTCCAAGTATAAGTATTGGCAAGCCGTCAGTAGGGTAAGATATGGCCGCTTTTGCTAGCTGAATGGCAGCTTTTAGACTCATATCTGCTCCTATGAGTCTATCAAGAGAAATTAATGCTTTTGCAGTTTCTTTCGAGTTTCTCTTTTTTTCTTTAACTTTGTAGAGTACAGGCCTGCCTTTTATTTTTTCAATTTTACCGGCTTTATATAGTTCGTTTAAGTATCTGCTTACATTGGTTCTGTCTATTCCAATTTTTAAGGCAATATCCGCCGCACAAACTCCGCTCTCTTTGTCTTCTGTTAATTGGACAAGAATATCATACACTTCGTCAATTTTTTTCATAAGACCACCCTGCTTATTTTTTAGCACCTTCTAGTGTTTATATTATTATGTAAAGTCAGAAATGTAAAGCCGGAAAGATTTTTCACTGCGCTCAAAACGACAAATGCTTATACAAAGATCTAACTTGTCAGAGGCGGCTATATACCCGATTTGTAGAGCAGAAAGGACTATAAGGAAATAGCAAACGGGATAGTAAAAACCTGCTTTCTAAAGATCTAAGCGATGTATTTTGCTTGTGAAGATAAAAAAGAAAAGAGGGAGATATTTTCCCTCTTTAACTGCATTTTGAATAACCGCAGCTGCGGCAGACTACACATCCGCCTTCGTGCTCTAATTTATGACCGCATTCCGGACATAAGGCTCCATTTGAATTATTTTTGCCGGGATTCGGTTTTTTCTTATTAGCCTTTTCTAACTCCTCATTATTGATATCCACATAGCGTTTAATATCGGCTTCGTTTACATCGCTGTTGCCATTTACTACTATAGTCTTTCCCATGCTTCTTTCAAGAGCGCGGCCGATAGCATCAGGACATGACAGCACTTTTATATCTTTATTTGTTGCCATTTGTCGCAGTGTGGAGTGACAGCGAATGCCCTTTAGCTGTTCAACTATAGCTTTTACATCTATCCCTGCCCTGAGAGCCAAGGATATCAGACGGCTAGTAGCTTCTGATTGGGACGGGCATCCTCCTGCCCTGCCTAAATTTGTAAATACCTCACATATTCCGTTTTCATCTGAATTTACTGTTATATAAAGGTTTCCGCAACCTATTTTTACTTTTTCCGTGCTGCCATAAGTAACATTGGGCCTTGGCCTGGGCTTTATTTTATCATCCATATTTGCCTCTTCTTGGCTTTCAGTCGTTTCTTCCTTAACTTTCTTTTCAATCTTTGCGCCTTTATTTAGAACTTGTTCTTCCCTGCTTCTATCTCTATAGATTGTAACACCCTTGCAGTCTAATTCATAAGCTAGTAAATACACCTTTTTAACATCTTCACGCGTTGCATTCTGTGGAAAGTTTACGGTTTTTGACACAGCATTATCAGTGTATTTTTGAAATGCCGCCTGCATTTTTACATGCCACTCAGGCGAAATATCATGAGCTGTAACAAAAACTCTCTTTATATCTTCAGGGACTTCCTCTATGCCCTGCAGCGTGCCTCGTTCTAAGATTTTTTCCATTAATTCCTCACTGTAAAGCCCACGCTCTTTTAGAACTTGCTCCAGCATCGGATGGATTTCTACTAATCTTTGATTGTCTAATACGTGCCTCTCAAAGGCTAAGGCAAATACAGGCTCTATGCCGCTGGAAACTCCTGCTATTATACTTATTGTCCCTGTTGGAGCTATTGTGGTCGTTGTGGCATTCCTTAATTTTACGCCCTTTTCCTTATAAATGCTCTTATCCCAATTCGGAAATACCCCTCGTTCTTTAGCAAGCTCGCAGGATGCGTTTTTGGATTCTTTGTCAATAAAGCTCATTATCTCTTCAGCAATCTTTAGAGCCTCATCCGAATTATAAGGGATACCTAAGGCTATGAGCATATCAGCAAATCCCATAACTCCAAGGCCGATTTTTCTATTAGAAAGAGTCATCTCTTCAATTTCTTTTAGAGGATAGACGTTTACATCAATCACATCATCTAAAAATCTCACTGCTTTATGAACTGTATCCTTTAAGTCCTCATAATCAATTTCGATTTTTTCGCCTGACTTTTTCACAAATTTAACTAGATTTATCGAGCCCAAATTGCAGCTTTCAAAAGGCAAAAGGGGCTGCTCCCCGCAAGGATTGGTGCTTTCAATTTCCCCGACTTCCGGTGTGGGATTGTATTTGTTCATTCTGTCAATAAATATAATACCGGGCTCACCATTCTTCCAAGCCATATCCACTATTAAGTCAAACACTTCTCTTGCTTTAAGCTTGCCTGCAACTTTTTTTGTGTGAGGATCGACCAAATCATAAGTTTCATCATTTTTTAGTGCTTCCATAAACTTATCCGTTATAGCTACACTTATGTTAAAGTTAGTAATTTCTTTATCGTCTTCCTTGCAGCGGATAAAGTCCAAAATATCAGGGTGATCTACGCGAAGTATGCCCATGTTGGCACCCCGGCGCGTGTTATGGCTTATAAAACCGGCTGCAATATAAGTATTATTATCAGGTACTGAAAGGTCCAGCGTAAACGCTTCATCGTCCTCAACAGTTTCAACCCTATCATAAAACTGATTATTTTCCAGGAACCATTTGAGCTGGCTTTCAGCAACTTCCGGATATTTCTCAGCCAAGTAACTTAACCTGCTGCGATTTAGATTCCTCGGTGCCGCCACATTAGGCAAATAGTGCTGTATATCTCTATAAAGCTCTCGGTTGGCACCTAGAGCCATCCTTCCAGGACCGCATCCCTTACCCGGGCCGTCGTAAATTTTGGCAAAGACTTGCTGTTGATTGGGTATAATATCATTAAATTCCAAAGCTCTATTATCAATCACTTCCAAGCGATCATTTTTTGCCGTAGAAATAAATCCTATC
>NZ_MPPE01000055.1:0-119484 GCF_001896645.1 Tepidanaerobacter sp. EBM-49 | reverse complement strand
TCGTATATTTTTGGCTCAACAGGCCCTTTTGTGTTTTGTCCGTCGTTTCCTGTGCCTCCGGCATTAATTTCCTTTTCCGCCATATCCATCACCTTCCCTCCTCTTGCTTAAGACAAGTATACCATGAATAACCGCAATTTTCCATAAAACCTCCGTTTTCCTGCTTTTTAAAACCGACTTATGGCTTAGATATAAAGAAAATTCGACATGACGTGTCAAGAAGTGCCGGGAGAAATAAACGGAATGGGGCCCTCGGGAAGGCGGCCTTTTATGCCGATGGTGGTATGAATAACGCAGAGGGGGAACACAGATGAATAGCACAGAGGGACTGACCCGTGTTCCTCCGCGTGTTCTGCTGGTATGGCGGCGCGCAATAACACAAAAGAACCGTCCCCCTGTGTTCTCCCCCTGTGTTCTCCTGGGTTCTTATTCTAGGCGGCCGGCACGGTTTAGGGGCCAGATTCTGTAGGTGGCTTTGCCGATGATTTCTTTTCTGGAAACGTAGCTGTTGTTCCAAAATCTGCTGTCTTTAGAGTTGTTTCGGTTGTCTCCCATCATAAAATAATGCCCTTCCGGCACTGTGTGTTTTTCAAAATCCCCCCACATCGCCTCTTTTATGTAAGGCTCATCTAGGGGTATGTCGTTTCTGTAAAGCACGCCGTTCTTTATCTCTATGGTATCCCCGCCCTTGCCTATCAACCGCTTTACAAAAATCTGCCGGTGGTCGTCGGGATACCTGAAAACCACAATATCATTATATTGCGGCTCTTGAAATCTATAAACAAACTTATTTACAAGAATCCTGTCGTTTATTTGAATAGTAGGTATCATAGAACCTGTTGGCACTATCATGGGTTCAAAAATAAAGCCCCGCACAAGCAGAGCAAGAACCAGCGCAAACCCGATAGCCTTAATCCACTCTTTTATCTCAGACTTCATCTCTTTTGGCATATATGTCCTCACCGAACCTTAATCAATTTATTTACTTTCGTTATTATATCATAAAATTTGCCGCAAAGTATCCGATCCTATATTTTTGGCAAACTGCTACCTTTGCTCTATCTTTACGCCGGCTTTTTGCCATATCTTACTACATACCTCATTCTGCCGTCTCTTACAAATTTGTCCACCCATGTATCAATTTCTTTTACATCTAATATATAGGTTTTGCCGCTTTCTGCATCTTTTTCAAAAGTTACCTTTATCATAAGCCCTTCTTCTGTATGAGGAAATCTTTGTGCCGATATAAAGTTGCCCATAGAATATATGATATACTTTCGGTGGGGCTGAGCTGTGCCAGGGAAAACCGATTCTCCGGTGTTACCACTATCAGTGCTGCCGGATTCTGTCGGATTTGACTGCTCTGTGTCAGGGATCTCATTTTCTTCGTCAGAATCGCTGACCTCTACCCACTGGCTGGGCTGTGTCACATGGGGATGGCTTGCCACTATCACATCCGCCCCATTTTCCAGCACGAAATGGGCCAGCTCTCTTTGGGCACTCGACGGCATCCTTTGGTATTCCTCTCCAAAATGCAGATACACTATCACTACATCTGCCATCTGTCTTGCTTTTTGAAGGTCTCCTGCTATCAAATCTTTATCTATAAGGTTTACCAGATATTCCTTGCCCTTTGGTATCGGTATGCCGTTTGTGCCATAGGTGTAGGACAAAAACGCCATATTGATTCCATTTACATTCTCTACGGCAATTTGATTTCTGGCTTCCTCTGACTCATATGTCCCTATAGGAATAAGTCCTTTTTCTTTTAAGACCCTTATAGTCCTAAGCGCCCCCTCCGCACCCCTGTCAAGGCTGTGGTTGTTGGATGTCACTATTATGTCAAAGCCTGCATCCCGCAGTGCATCTGCAATTTCGTCAGGGCTGTTGAACATAGGGTAACCGGTGTACTCTTTTTCTTTTCCGCCAAGGGTTGTCTCAAGGTCTGCCATGGCTATATCCGCCCCGGAGATCTGGTCTTTTACCACATGAAAAAACTCCGAGTAATCAAAACTACCCGCTGCGTCATTATAGCCGGCCCATATTTGTCCTTCATGCATCATCACATCTCCTACTGCAAGAAACGTAGCAAAAGTGTTTGCTCCCCTTTCGCTTTTTACCGCTTCCTCATCGAGGAAATCCCTGCTCTCTCCACTCGCTTCCTTTAAAACAGCCGGCCGGGTGGAAGTATGATAAAACACCGCTCCTATTAAGATACTGCAAATAGCAAATACAAGCGCCGCTTTAAACAGTTTTTTCGCCATATAAGGTCCTTTCTTCAAGGTATTATAGAAATATTATACCATATAATTTTTGTTTAAAATGTAGAAGTTACAGCGCAATCTTCTGTTATTTTTTCAATTCAATAAAATCGGCAAATATATTACAATGGATATAATGATTTTGGAATTAATATATTATATAATCGAAGGAGAAGATCTTTATGGCAGGAGTAATATTCAAACACATAAATAAGGTTTACCCCGGCGGGGTGAAGGCTGTTGTAGATTTTGACATGGAAATTAAGGACAAGGAGTTTGTGGTCTTGGTAGGTCCTTCCGGCTGTGGTAAGTCTACGACTCTTCGAATGGTGGCAGGGCTTGAGGAAATTTCCTCAGGCGAGCTTTATATCGGGGATAAATTGGTAAATGACGTATCTCCAAAAGACAGGGATATTGCTATGGTTTTTCAGAACTATGCCCTTTATCCTCATATGAATGTGTATGACAACATGGCTTTCGGCCTTAAGCTTAGGAAAATTCCAAAGGCGGAAATCGACAGGCGCGTGAAGGAAGCTGCCAATATACTGGGTATCGAAAACCTGTTGGACAGAAAGCCTAAGGCGCTGTCCGGAGGTCAGAGGCAGCGTGTGGCTTTGGGAAGAGCCATAGTCCGGGAGCCTCAGGTATTCTTAATGGACGAGCCTTTGTCAAACCTTGATGCAAAACTTCGCGTAAAGATGCGTACTGAAATCGCAAAGCTCCACGACAGGCTTCAGACCACATTTATCTATGTCACCCACGATCAGACTGAGGCAATGACTATGGGCAGCAGGATAGTCGTTATGAAGGACGGCTATATTCAGCAGGTGGACACTCCGCAAAATATATATGATCATCCTGCAAACACTTTTGTGGCAGGATTTATCGGCAGCCCTCAGATGAACTTTATAGATGCGGCTCTTACAAGGGAAGGTGACACTATTTATGTTGCCTTTGAAGGCATAAAGCTGCCAATACCCGACGGAGTGGCTAAGAAACTAGATCTTTCTTATGTAGGCAAAGAGGTAGTCTTAGGCATACGGCCGGAGGATATCCACGATGAACCGGCATTCTTGGACTATTTCCCCGAGTACTGCTTTAGTGTTTTGGTGGATATTATTGAGCTTTTAGGTTCTGAAACCTTCTTGTATCTTACCTTAGGCCAGTATTCTCTTATTGCAAGAGTGGATCCCCGCAGCACCGCCAAGGTGGGAGATAATATTAAGATCGGCTTTGATATGAACAAACTTCATCTTTTTGATAAAGAAACAACAAAGAGGATTCTGGAATGAATGATTTGCTAATACGAGTTTTATCCGAAATAAATGCTAATATAAGGACTGATTTTGCGCTGTTTGACGAAAACGGAAAAATGGTTTTCGGCAGGGAGTCTTTTGGTAAAAATGCCAATGAGAAAAGCATCTTGCTGGCAGGAAAAAGCTATACATTAAAAGCTGCTCTTTCAAAGGAGCAGCTGGAGGATTTTTGTTTTTTTATTGAAAGCATCGTAAAGTCAAGATATGATATGGAGCTTGCCGCTTTTATCCGCGGCAAGCCTTCTCTTGTATCGGATTTTCCTTTTCCTTCAGGCCTTATTCTTATACAAAATGAGGTTTTCTGCTGTGCTCCAAATGACAGCAGTTTTCAGGGCGGCGATGTAGCTGTAAACAGTAATCTTACGGATAAGACCAGGGAATTTGTTGAAGAAGCCTTTGAGGAAGGCATTGTTGTACATATAGACAATATTCTGGCACTTATTCTGCCCATAGAAGACAGGAATGAGCTTAGGGAGGCGGCAGAGGCCCTTTACCAGACTCTGGCAGAGGAAGTATCGGAAAAAACCGCCATCAGTCTGGGGGGTATAGCAGGTTCTCAAGCTGAGCTGTGTAGAGCTTTTGTCAACGCCCAAAAGGCCTTGGAGTTTGCCTGCGGCAAGAGGTTCGGGGTGATGTCCTATGCCGAAATGCCTTTGGAGCTCATTATTTCCCAACTTTCTCCTGAAATACGAAGCGAGTATAAAAACGAGATAGATTTTGAAAGTTTTGATATAGATACGCTCAGCACTATCCGGGTCTTCTTAGACTGCAACCTGCACATTGCAGAAGCAGCCAGAAAGCTTTATATTCACAGGAATACCCTGATTTATCGTCTTGACAAAATTTACGCCATGACAGGCCTTGATTTAAGGGATTTTAATGATGCGCTAAAGATGAAAATCTACCTTATACTTCATGAATTTTTCTAGAGAAGTTCTTTCCTGTCCATTTCCTTTAGTTTGTCCACAACCCGCTTTACGTCTTGGGCTCTTTCTTTTGCACATACTAAAAGCGCATCAGCGGTCTCTACAACAATCATGTTTTCCAAGCCTACCGCCGCCACCAGGTGGCTGTTTGTATATATGACGGAGTTGCGGGTATCTATGTCTATTATATCGCCCCTCATGATGTTTCCGTTTTCATCAGGCGGGAACACTTCTCCCAGTGAATCCCAGGACCCCACGTCGCTCCATCCGAAATCCCCCGGTATCACCACTACATCATCGGATCTTTCCATTATTCCGTAGTCTATGGATATGCTCTGCATTGTGGGATATATTTTTTCTATTTGGCTCCATTCTTCTTCTGTGTCAATATAGGGCTCCAATTCCATTAAGCTTCTGTAAAGCTTTGGCAAAAATCTTTCGAAATTTTTTAATATAACTGATACCTTCCATATAAACATACCGCTGTTCCAAAGGTAATTTCCGCTTTCAAGGTATTGTTTAGCCTTTGAAAAAGGCGGTTTTTCTATAAAATCCACTACCTCGTAGGCAAGTCTTCCATCGCCGGATATAAAGTTATCCCTATTGTATCTGATATAGCCGTATCCGGTAGATGCAAATGTAGGTTTTATGCCTATCGTCACCAGTTTATCCGTGCTTTCGGCAATTTCGTAAGCCGCCTCTAAAATCCTTCTAAATTCAGTCACATTCTTTATGTAGTGATCCGATGGAAAGACGCCCATTACAGCATCTTTCCACCGCTTTTTGATAGTCATTGCCGCATATCCTATACATGCCGCAGTATTTCGCCCCACCGGCTCCAGCAGTATGTTCTCGTCTTTTATCTCCTCTGAAACCGCCTCCTGCAGTGTATTTTCTTGGGCCTTGTTGGCAACTATCATTATGTTATCCACCGGCACGATTTCTTTGATTCTCTTTATGGTGTTGTTTATCATTGTGTCTTCGCCTGCTATGTGCAAAAACTGCTTAGGCGTATTAATTCTGCTCAGCGGCCAAAATCTTGTTCCTCCGCCGCCTGCCATTATTACTCCGTGTCTCATATCAGCCCCCCTTTTTCGATTTCTTCCAAGGCTTTTTCGTATGCCTCCCTGGTTCTTTTGTCAAAGCAAACTATATAGACTTTTTCGATGTTGCTGTCGTTTTTTAGAAAATTTACTATCTCCCTTACCGCAATCCTTGCCGCCCTGTCTACCGGAAACCTATATGCTCCTGTGCTTATCGATGGAAAGGCGATGGTTTTTATGCCGTGTTCTACTGCAAGCTTTAGGGAGTTTTTGTAGCAGGATGCAAGAAGCTCGTCTTCTCCTGTTACTCCTCCGTGCCACACCGGTCCTACTGTGTGTATGACATATTTTGCAGGCAGATTGTAGCCTTTTGTAATCTTTGCCCCGCCTGTCTCGCAGCCTCCAAGTTTCCTGCACTCTTCCAAAAGTCCCGGTCCTGCCGCCCGATGTATGGCGCCGTCCACTCCTCCTCCGCCGAGAAGTGTGTTGTTTGCGGCATTTACTATGGCATCTGTTTCCATCTTGGTAATGTCCCCTTGGACAATTTCGATTCTATCCACTGTCACCGCCTCCTGATTTTATTTGATATTCCAAGTTAAAATAGACCTTCTATTCATAATTATAGCATAAAATTTTCGTTGTATACAAAAACAGCTCCGGGGGTTCCGGAGCATTTTAAGTTATTTATTGTGTTTTTCTGAAAGCAGCGTCTTGCCGCTTCCTATGTTGTCAAAATCATTTTCTCTTATAATTGTGGTAAAGGCTTGTTCAGGGATTTCAAGTATTTTGCTTGCAGCAGACACCAGCTCCTTTACTAAGGCGGCTTTTTGCTCTTTTGTCATTTTGCCTCCGTCTATCGTTATAACCGGCATAGAAATCCTTCCCTTCCTTTAAAAATTATTATTTATATCCCGGTTTTCCCAGGAGTTTGAACATATTTGTCTTGTAAGCTTCAACGCCCGGCTGATCGAAGGGGTTTACTCCCAAAAGATACCCGCTCATGCCGCAGGTCTTTTCGAAAAAGTAGGCCATATACCCAAAGTAATAAGGCAAAATCTCGGGGATGTTGACTATAAGGTTGGGCACCCCTCCGTCCACATGTGCCTCTATGCTGCCTTCCATGGCCATCTTGTTTACATAGTCTATTGTTTTGCCGCTTATGTAGTTAAGGCCGTCCAGGTCATCTTTGTCGGGTTTTATTGTAATTTCCCAGGCAGGCTTTTCTACGTTAAGCACTGTTTCAAATATATGCTTTCTTCCCTCTTGAATATACTGGCCCATTGAGTGCAGGTCTGTGGTGAAATTTAATGCCGTAGGAAATATTCCTTTCATGTCCTTTCCTTCGGATTCTCCGAAAAGCTGCTTGTACCACTCTCCGAAGTAAAAAAGGCTCGGCTCGTAATTTACCATTATTTCTATGAGTTTCCCTTTAAGATACATTATATTCCTTATAGCGGCGTATTGATAGGAAAAGTTGTCTTTTAGGCTTTCTGATTTTAAATCCTCTGCCGCATCCCCTGCCCCTTGCATTACCTTATCTATATCAATACCTCCCGCTGCCATGGGGAAAAGGCCCACCGGTGTCAGCACTGAGTATCTTCCGCCTACATCATCCGGGATTACGAAGCTTTCATAGCCTTGGCTTTCTGCAAGGGATTTTAATGCGCCTTTGTTTTTATCTGTTGTCACATATATACGCTTTGAGGCTTCTTCTCTGCCGTATTTTTCTTCCATATACTCCTTGAAAATCCTAAATGCTATGGCAGGCTCTGTGGTAGTTCCGGACTTTGATATGACATTTACTGAAATATCTTTCCCCTCTATAACATCCAAAAGGCCTTTTAAATAAGAGGAGCTCATGTTGTGTCCTGCAAAGTAAACCTTTGTCCTTCCTGAAAGTTCATTAGAAAACGGTGGGTTTAGCATCTCAAGGGCAGCTCTTGCTCCAAGGTAGGACCCGCCTATCCCTATAACTACTAAAACATCTGACTGCTGCTTTATTCTGTCTGCAGCTGCCTTTACTCTTTCAAATTCTTCTTTATCGCAGCTTTCGGGCAAGTTTACCCAGCCTAAGAAATCACTGCCGGCTCCTGTCTTTTCACAGAGCATTCTGTGGCACAGGCTAACTTTTTCCTGCATTAAATCAATTTCTTCCTGCCTTATAAAGTTTATTGCATTGGAATAATCTAAGGTAATCTTTTTCACACGTCTTCCTCCTGAACATTTTTGAGCAGATTTAGTTTCTTTTTAGCTGCAATTATCAGCTCATCCACTTCTTTTATCTTCATAAAGTATATCACTGCAAAGTAGAAAAGGGCACCTATGAATATTGAAATTATCAGGGATAAATTAGCGCCTATACGCGGTAAAAGGAAATTATATGAGGCATATGCCGCAATACTCATTCCTATGGAGGCTATCAGGATTTTCCCAAAGGATGCCACTGTATCCTTCATTCCGAAAGGCCCTATCTTTTTTCTCAAACTTATAAGCAGAAGAGCCGTGCAAAACAGCGCAGATATACTGGTGGCCAGGGCAAGCCCCTTTATGCCCATAAATCTTGAAAGTATAAGGTTCAGGACTATATTCATAGATACGGCAAGAACAGAGTTTTTCATGGGTGTCATGGTATCCTGCATTGAATAAAAGGCACGAGACAGGATCTCTCGAAGTCCAAAACCCATCATCCCTATAGAATAATAAAACAGAGCCCCTGATGTCATAGATATTGCCTCTAAGTCGAAGGCTCCTCTTCCAAACAAAAGCCTAACCACCGGCTCTGCAAATATCATAGCTCCAAAGGTAACCGGCACAACCAAAAGATTTATTAAGTTTATGGCTTCAGACACAGAGCTTTTAAGCCCTTTAAAATTTCCCTGAGCTGCCATCTTTGATATCATAGGATACATAACGGTGGATATAGTTGTAACGAACATCCCCTGCACAAAACCATTAAGCTTATTCGCATAGTTTAATGCAGATATCCCCCCTACCGCAATACCGGACGCTAAGGTCCTGTCAACCAGCACATTTATCTGATCCACCGACACCCCTAACATAACCGGCAGTGCAATATATATCATCTTCCTGATGTATTCATCCTTTGGATCGAATACAAACTGATACCTGTAGCCTGTCTTTCGGATAAAAGGCACCAAAAGCACCAGCTGAGACGCAGTAGCTATAACGCTTCCTACAGCAAGCACCATAATATTAGTCTTAGAGCTTAATACCATAAAAAGTATTAAAATGCAGTTCATAGGAAAACCCACACATGCCGGAACGGCATAGTTTCCCTTTATCCTCAAATACCCGCCGTATACATTTATGATACCTGTAAAATATATCCCAACAAGCCCTATCCTTGTAAACCTTACTGCAAGTTCTAATGTCTCTCCTTCAAATCCCGATGCAAATACCTTCACCAAAGACTTTGTAAACAAAAGCCCGAAGATAACAATACCTGTGCATATCACCAGAAGGATATTTACAAGATTATTGGTATACCTTTCTCCTTCCTTTTCTCCATACTTTTCCTCGATTTTACTGTATAAAGGAATATACCCCGTAGATATGCCTGTCCCAATAAAAGAAAATATCACACCGGGAATAGTAAGAGATATTAAGAAGGCATCACTTATATTAGATGCCCCATAAAAATATGATAGGGTTATCTCCCTACCAAACCCGACTATCTTAGAAATTACTGTTATTATCATTAAAAGCAGTGCTGTTTTTTTCATTTGGTTAGCTCCGGTAAGTCAATTCTGTTAGCATCAAAGCCGAATAACACCTAAACTCTTTAATTCCTCTATTGTTGATCGTATTTTGTCTTCTTTAAAATAAGGTTTTAGCTGATGTATTTTATCTGTGACTTCTGAATCTTCTCTTATGCCGCAATCATTTACAAAATAAATAATAGTAGCCCTTAATTCCAATTCCTTGGCACTTAAATTTCCAAAAGTTTCAATGGCTTTATCTATATCATTTTTATGTTTATCTAGAAAATCTTTGCTTTTCTCTATAAAGGTATCTACATCTGAGTCAGGTTTTATCCTATATCCGCCGGTATTTACCCAAGACACATCGACGCCATTTAAAGCTGCAATATACTCAAGGTCAGTTGCCAAATCTGCTGAATACGGGCCATAGTTATAAAGTATAAATTTATAACCTACATTAACTTGATATACTTCCTGTAAAATATAAATAATTTTTTGCAGGGAAGTTTTTCCAAATTGAGCATCGTGACCATCCATAGCTTTTGCTAAGTATGCTATTATGCCATATTTTTCCCATGGAATTCTTTGATTAGTCGTTATTAACTTCATTGGTATATGTTTTGTATCGTCTAAGTTCAACCCTCTGTTTATATATCAGCATATACAAGGATTTTGTCCAAGTTGGTTAGCAGGCTATATAATCATTTTATAGTATTAAACTTTTCGTGTTCATGGATACAGTTCACAGTTATATGCTCAAGCTATTTTTAATATCTAATTCCGCATACTTAATATTTAACAAAGCAATTATTAATGGCGGGAATGTATTATAATATGAGATAAAAAATTGTCCCGTCTGCTCATATAAGAAAAGTCCTAGTAATGGCAGTAAAGGTAGTATTGTTTTATTTTTTAAAAAAATAAATTTTTTTAATTTAAGTGAACTATACAATCCTATACACCAAAAAAAAGTTAATGCTAAACCAACTATCCCCCAAATACTAATAATTTCAATGAAAAAATTATGGCTGGAATACGGCAAGCCATATTTCTCATTATAATCTTGCATTCCACTACCAAATATTAAATAAGGCGATTTTCTGAGAATGTTAAAATATTTTCTATAAATATCAAACCTAGATCCGCTAACATCCCCGCTTTTAAATCTATCTGAAATTATTATTAATATCGGCCTCATATAAATTGTAACAAATATCAGCATCAGCAGCGTGGTAATTATTAAAACTATGATTATTCTCTTATTATGCTTAGGTTTAATAATTAATTCAAGCATAAAAACAAAAAGTAACGTGAAAAATACTATTAAAAAACTTCTTGACGCAGACATAAGACCAAATAAGATAAAATAAGTTATTAAAAAAACAATTTTATATGAATATTCTCGTTGAACTTTCAAGATCGTAAGCAAACAAAAAACAGTTATTATTACTAGTTTTCCGAGCTCGTTCGGATTCATTAGCATGCTAGTGCTTGAGTAATCTAATGATGCAGGTATCCAACCAAATCTCCTAACAGCAGTAGTAAAGTTAGCTAAGCCAAAGTAATGAATGTACTTTGTTAACATTATTCCGCAAAATGCTCCTAAACCAAAGCACCACGAAAACATTATCGATATATAATTATTTTTAATTTTATAATTGCTTATAATAAGTGTGGTTACAATTAGACACAGAGTAAATCCTAGCAATTTGAAAATATTTTCATTATAACCTAAAAACGTATTTGGTAATAAATGAAGAACCTCCCACAATACCAAAAGTAAGCTTGTAGTAATGGCATTAGTTATTTTAATACTATGCGCATTTTTAAATATGAAAAATATGCCAAATACTAAATTAAGATAATATAAAAGGGAACCATTACTTAATGGAATTAGGAATAGAAAAAATTGGAGCAATTCGTTTCGGCTTAATATTAGAAATCCTAAAAAGTATAGCACAAAAAAGACTACAACTGGTATATTCTTACCAAAACCGTCTCTTAGAAAAAAAACTATTATAATTATAATCATTAGTACATTCATTTGCTTACTGGTAATTTTTTCTTTTTCTATCAGTTGGTTTATATTTTCCATCACTGAAACCTCTTTTGTTACTCATTTATACTTGAATTTAGTTTTATTTTACTACTACCTAAATTAATCCAATCTCCTATCCTTTTATCCCACTCACCAGGTGTAATTATTTGGCTGCAACCTCCATGATAAAATGTTATTTCCCCAAAGTAGACTTTCCCATCTATATTGTATAGATCAATTCTGCAATGAGGGAACGGATTTGACAAGATTTCAGCATATCTTATCATCTCATCAAGGTTGCATGGCTTTTTTACAAGGGAAGGATTAAAATGTTCCCTACCTACTTTAATATCTAAATAATTAAAGTTTTTGTCATAAACATTTCTTTTTGCATAAGGGTTGTGGGAACCGTCACTAGAAGCTGTTTCTATGTCAACAAAAATCAATTTTACCGCACCATCAAAACACAAAAATCTATAATCAACCAGCGGTGACTTTTCTTCATTCTCTAATACTTCTTCAATAATAATTTTCGGCTCAATGTTTTTATAATTCCATTCCCTAGATTGCCAAAAGTAATTACGTCTTAAAGCTTTATTAAACTCTTTCTTGAACTTGCTAATATTAAACGGTCTACTTCTATCCCAAATAATATTTGTGCCAGATCCATGATTTGTTTTTATAAAAGCTTTATCTGGAAGAGTATCAAAATTAATATCCTTTGCATCATTATATACGCCATACAATGTAATCAAAATATGTCCAAGACCACATTTTTTGACATAATCTCTAACTTTATATTTATCGGTACAAAGCGTTAATAATGGATCTCTGTTATTTAATTTCAACCACCATAACTTTTCATTGAAAGTTGTAGGATTTTTCAAATTTAAGGTTTTGCCTGTGCTTTCTTTATATTTAATTTTAGCAAAAGTTTCATCGCTTACGAAAGAAAGCAAAGAAATCTTAAGTCGGTTTCCATAAATATATAATTTTTTTATAGCTGCATTTTTATGAGAGAGTTTTAAAGTTTTACTTTTTATTATATGTATCATTTTTTCACCTACTTTCAAAATAACATTCATCGACAACTTCTTTAAAATTCTTCTCGAAAATTTTAGATATCTGCTTAATATCGTAATTAGCTATAACTCTCTGTCTTCCGTTATTATTTCTGAACAAACTATGGTTATTATTTAAAAAGTTGAATAATTCATTACACATGTTTTTATAGTCCTTTGCTGCTACAACTTTACCTGTATCTCCCACTATCGATTTAGAGTCTCCTACATCTGTTACTATACACGGTAACTCGCACGCCATCGCTTCACCTATGGCATTAGAAAAGCTTTCCCCTAATGACGATGAAATATAAACATCGGCTGCTGATAATAATTCTGGTATATCATCTCGCCTTCCCAAGAGTATTATTTTATCTTCTAAATTTAACGTCTTTATTAAGTTAACAAGTTCATGATTTTTATGGTCTAAATTAGTTCCGACCATTATTAGTTTAAATTCAATTTTCAGCTCTTTTAACTCACTTATGGCTTTCAGGAGAGTATAATAATCCTTTTGTATATTCCATCTACCAACTGTAATAATAACTTTTGTGCTATCCTTAAATCCAAATTCTTGTCTGATGATTGCTCTCGCTTCTGGATTAAATTTGAATTTGTCAAGTTCGAAGCCATTTGGAATAACTTTTGAATTTTTATTTGAATATCCTATTTTTAAATGATTTTTTAAAGCTTCGTTCGAATTATATGTTATACAATCCACATACCTAGATAAAAAGGAATTAAATTTAATTATTTTGAGAGTGGTTGATTTATTGGCATCTTTATTTAAATTGCTATGCCTTATATTCCATATTAGTTTTTTTCTTAATATTATCTTTGCGACTATAAAACCAACTATATCAGCATGATAAAGCCATGTATCGATTATATCAGCATCTTTACATATTTTTTTAGTTTTAATTAAAGATGATAAAAAGGTTGTCTTGCTAATATTCAAACAATGTACTTTTACGCCTAAATTACTTATTTTACCCCCATATATACCTCCTCCCATAAGCGAAACAACTTCATGGTTGTAGCTAGTCTTATCCGAATATTTTAGTAGCTTATAAAGCATATTTTCGGCTCCGCCACTATTTAGACCAGTTATTATATGAACTATTTTTATCATGATTATAAAATCTCCATAATAATTTTAGTTTCTTTCTAAGTACACCAATATAACTTTTTTGAATTTCTATAAATTTTCTTTATACCACTCTATTGCCGCCCTAATCCCTTTTCCAAAATCCCAGTCGGGATTATACCCTAATAGTTCCTTTGCTTTTGATATATCTGCATGTGAATGCTTAATATCTCCCAGTCTTTCCGGTCCAAATATAGGTTCTATATTTTTCCCAAGCAAATTACATAGCTCATGATAAACATCAATCAGATACTCTCTTTTTCCGTAGGCTATATTAAATGCTTGACCTGCTGCTTCATGGGAAGCTTTACAAGCTTTTAAATTTGCCTCAATGACATTTTCGATATAGGTAAAGTCTCTGCTTTGTCTTCCGTCGCCATTAATAATTGGCCTCTCGTTGTTTAATAACAGCTTGATGAATTTTGGAATAACTGCTGCATATGGTCCCTCTGGATCCTGTCTTTTCCCAAAAACATTAAAATAGCGAAGTCCATAAGTATCAAGGTTGTATATTTCCTTATAAAGCTTGCTATATTCTTCGTTTGTTCTTTTTGTCAATGCATAAGGTGAAAGCAGGTTTCCCTCTATTCCTTCTTTCTTTGGTAAGTTAGGTTCATCACCATATACAGATGAACTTGATGCATATACAAATTTTTTCACATTATTCTGTCGAGCTGCTTCCATCATATTGAGAGTACCTTTAATATTTATTTCTTCGTATAAGAGCGGCATTTCAATGCTTCTGGGAACGCTTCCCCAAGCAGCTTGATGTAAAACATAGTCTATTCCTTTGCAGGCTTTCATGCACATGTCAAAATCTCGGATATCTCCTTCCATGAATTCAAAGTTTGAATTCTGAAAAAACACCTCTATGTTCTCTCTCTTACCCGTTGAGAAATTATCAATTCCTCGAACTCTGTACCCTAGTCTCAATATTGTTTCAACAAGATTTGAGCCAATAAAGCCAGCAGCTCCTGTAACGAGAAATCTAGAATCATTTAGAAATTTTATATCACTATATCCCATTAAGTCAAAGCCTCCAATACTGGAAGTTCATATCTTCTGCTTCTTTTTTATCAAATATTCCTTTTATGTCAATTAAAACATATTTATTATTGAAATTGCTATCATTAACCTCTGTTTTATCTCTATACCCATTCCATCTTTGATTAAATATCTTTTTAATATCTTCCAGTCTTATGGATTTAAATTCATTATGCGGCACGGCAAACACCACTGCATCTATATCGCTTATTTCTTCAAAATTACACAATTTTATACCATAAGTATGCCATAAGTCGTTTTTGTCTGCAACCGGATCTATAACTTTTGTTTCTATTCCATACTCTTTAAGTTCATTGATTATATCCACTACTTTTGTATTTCTTACATCAGGACAATTTTCCTTAAATGTTATTCCAAATACAACAACTGTTGAGCCTTTAACTTGTTTGTCAGCCTTTATCATATTTTTTACAACATTCTCGGCGACATATTTACCCATATCATCATTTATCTTTCTTCCTGCAAGGATGATCTGAGAGTGATATCCTATTTGCTCTGCTTTGTATGTCAGATAATACGGATCTACTCCTATACAGTGGCCTCCTACAAGACCTGGGGTAAACTTTAAAAAGTTCCATTTGGTTCCTGCAGCCTCTAATACTGCCTTTGTATCTACTCCCATTTTGTTAAAAATAATGGAAAGTTCATTCATAAAAGCTATGTTTATATCTCTTTGAGAATTCTCTATGACTTTTGCAGCTTCAGCAACTTTTATACTTTTAGCTCTGTGTACACCGGCTTCTACTACCAGCTCGTATACTTTAGCAATAGTTTCTAATGATTCTTCATCTATACCTGACACGACCTTTACTATGGACTCCAGCCTGTGCACCTTATCTCCAGGATTGATTCTTTCAGGAGAGTAACCAACTTTAAAGTCTATACCGCATTTTAACCCGGACTCTTGCTCTAATATCGGTACACAAATATCTTCTGTGACTCCGGGGTAAACCGTGGATTCATAGACTACTATAGAACCATTAGTTAGATTTCTACCCAAAGTTTTACTGGCATTTATGACCGGTTTTAAATCCGGGGTCTTATCCGCATTAATAGGTGTTGGCACTGCTACAATATGAAACTTGCAATCTTTTAAATACTTTTCTTCCCATGTAAGTAAGGCAGTTGTCTGTTTTATTGCTTCATCTCCAACTTCTTTTGTAACATCTATTCCTTTTAAGTATTGACTCACCTTTTCTTTCGATATATCAAATCCCACTACATCTGCAACTTTTGCAAAAGAAATTGCAAGTGGTAGCCCAACATAACCTAGTCCCGTTACTGAGATTTTTTCTTTTTTATTTTTGATCGAATTATATAAATTCATTCCTTCACTTCCTTGAGCATATATACAAACGAGCTTTATAATTTCATAGTCCTAAGGATTATTTCATTCACTTTATTTACATCGAACTTTTCTCTACAAATTTTTAAACTCTCCTGTCCCATTTTTTCTGCTTCTTCTCTATGTTCTATCATCCAAATCATTTTTTCTGCTAAAACTTCTGAATTTTTTACCGGAACCAAGAAACCATTTATGCCATCAATTACAGTTTCTCTGCAACCAGGAGCATCTGTAGTAATAATAGGTCTTCCTGTTGCCATTGCCTCTAACACAGTTCTTGGAGTACCTTCATGATAAGAAGGCAAAACAAATACAAAGTTGGAAATTAAAAATTCATAAATGTTACTTGTCCACTCAACGTGTTTAACTATTCCTGCCTGGATAAAGGGTTTTAAATCATCTTTTTTGATTGCAGTAGGATTTTCATCATAAGGCCCTATAAGAGTAAATTTTGTGTACGGATATTTCGATTTTACAATTCTTGCAGCATCAAGATATTCGAAAACGCCTTTGTTTCTCAACATTCTGCCTATCATTAAAAAAGATGAATCTTTTGGTAGGGAAAATGGAGCATACTTTTCTAAATTCACTCCAGAGCCATTAACCAATAAGGTCTTATTGCGCTTTACAAGTAAATTGTTTACAAATAATCTTCTATCATCATCATTTTGAAATAAGACTTTCTGGCAATGGTTCAGACCTATAGTAAGCAACGGCCATGAAAGAACCTGTATAAGCCTACCTTTTATTCCATTAGTATTGAAAAGGGTGCCTGCGCCATTTATTATTGCGTAAATATTTCTCACTCCTGCTATTTTAGCTGCTATAGAAACGCTTGCAGCAAGTCTCACTCCATAAACAATAATCATATCAATCTTTAAAAATTTTAGAATTTTAGATGCTTTCCTTATAAACTCTAACTCACGAAACGGATTGGTATTAGAGCGTGTAAAAGGTAACTGAGTATAATTAACGCTAAATTCATTCAATACTTTATTACAAACTTCTTCTGGCTCACATCCTAATATTTCAATTGAATGACCTTTTTTTAAAATTGAAATTACTAGTTCATATCGAGATTCCATTATTTTATCAGCGTATGCAGTTACTATAGCTATCTTCAAATTCAATTAACTCCTTGTATGATAAATTCACTATCATTTTGCTACACAAAAATATTTTAAATCCCTTCATATGGATTATCTATTTTTGGCCAATAATGGTATACTGAATTGCAAGACTCATAATTGAAGTTATTGTGCGCATAAAAATTTATTGCACTTATGTTATTTACTTGAGTACCAACTTTTATTTTTTCTATTCCTTTTCTGCACAAATATTGTTCTAAGGTTTGAAGTAAAACTTTCCCAATTTTCAATCCTCTAGATGCCTCATTTACCGCAATTAACTCTATTACTGAATCCTTGCTTTTTTCATTGATTGAAAATAGTAAAAAGCCACCAACGCTTTTACCTTTATTAAAAACAACAAAATATTTCCCATTTTTGTCAAAAGCCGATTCAACCCAATGGGCATAAATATTATACGCTTTTCTCTTTGATAAATTAGGATCATTAAAAAAACGCGAATAAGAAAAAGCGCTTTTAGCAATTTCTGTGATTTGCTCATTGTATGGATATGCCTCGAATATTTCACAAGTTTCTATAGGAGTGAAGGATGGAATTTTCCCCACATCTTTCATAAATTGGACATTTAAGTCGCAAAGAAAAGCCTGAGTTTCTTCTCCTATCCAAACATTATTATATGCATTGTTGTCTTCGTTTAATATAGTAACAAATTGAAATTTATCTAGGTAACGTTTTAAAGTTGTACGTTCTTTTTTCGGAATATTACTTTTTAAAATTGCTTTTGC
This sequence comes from Tepidanaerobacter sp. EBM-49, assembly GCF_001896645.1. NCBI lineage: Bacteria > Bacillati > Bacillota > Clostridia > Thermosediminibacterales > Tepidanaerobacteraceae > Tepidanaerobacter > Tepidanaerobacter sp. EBM-49. The sequence goes on along the minus strand of NZ_MPPE01000055.1, from coordinate 101,687 downwards.
TGAACTTAAACCAAAGTATTGTGTATCCCAATCTAGATCATAAACATCAAACAACTTACTTTCAACTTTTTTTATGCTGCACATTACTGTTCACAACCTCAAGGCTATTTGATTTAAAGTCTAAATACACATCTCGTTTTAAGGCAATTCTCTCAATAGTTTTAAAAAATATTCTAACGTCTAAAACGAATGATATATTTTCTACATAATAAACATCATTTTCTAATCTTTGTTTCCAACTAGCAAAATTTCTATAATATGCTTGATTATAGCCGCTGATCCCAGGTAAAACTTCTAATTTTTTCATTTCGTTAGTATTGTAACAATTGATATGTTCTGGCAAATCCGGCCTCGGACCAATAAAACTCATTTCTCCTTTTAACACATTTAACAACTGAGGGATTTCATCTATACTTGTTTTACGTAATACTTTACCTATGCGCGTTTGTCTTGGATCATCTTCTGCATTGTATGTAGAACCATCTTCCAATCTCCAATCCGGAGCATTAACTTTCATTGAACGAAATTTGTACATTTTGAATGGTTTACCATGTCTTCCTAGGCGTTCCCCGTAGTAAAATATAGGCCCTCCATCTTCCAGCTTAATTGCTATCCCCACTATCACAAACAGGATCAAAAATAGTGGCATCAGGATTATTGAAAAAATAATATCCAGAAGTCGTTTAAATACTTTAGCATACAACGTACTTCACCTCTTACTATAGGATTTGTAGAACTCTCGATTACCGCTAACTCATTATCTCTTTTAGCCCATCAATCACATATTGCACTTCTTTATCTGTTAAAAGTGTATGTAACGGTAAAGTAACCTCATTTTTATACATATCCAAAGCATTAGGGTAATCTGTTATATCAAATCCCAGATTTTTATATGCTGTATGCATTGGTAATGGTTTATAGTGAACATTTGTAGCTATACCCTTCTCTGCCATCTTTGCGATAACACTATCTCTGTAATTTTCATCTTTATCAATAAGTCTTACAAGATATAAATGTCCGCTTGATGAAAAATCATCACCGTAGTGCTTCAAAATATCTAGATTGCAATTCTTTAATCCTTCATCATACATCTTTATAATTTCTCTTCGTCTTTTAAGGATTTCAGGATATCTTTGTAGCTGAGCCAATCCTAAAGATGCTAGAATGTCAGTCATGTTGCATTTATAAGCTGGTGACAGAATATCATATTCCCATGACCCAAGTTTTGTTTTAGCCAGCGCATCTTTCGATTGTCCATGAAGAGAAAGCAACATAAATTGTTTGTATATATCTTCACTATTTATGCCTGAAATATCTTTCCAAGTAACAGCACCGCCCTCAGCAGTAGTTAGATTTTTTACTGCGTGAAATGAAAAAGATGTAAAGTCCGCGACTTCTCCACTTTTTTTATTTTTATATGTAGCACCGAATGAATGAGCAGCATCTGCTAAAATAACTACCCTGCCAATCGATTCTTGTATATCATTTGATGGTCTGAATAAATTTTTTTTGCTGTTTACTATTTCTGATATCCTATCATAATCACACATTACACCAGCAATATCTACAGGTATGATAGCTTTTGTATTCTTGGTAATTACTTTTTCTAATTTTTCATAATCCATGTGAAAGGAATCTTTAGCTGTATCTATTAATACAATCTTAGCTCCCACATGGTGTATAACGCTTGCAGAAGCAGTGTAAGTATATGCCGAAGTTATAACTTCATCGCCCTCACCTATGCCTAAAAGCCTGAGTGTCATTTCCATTGCCGCCGTTGCTGAATTTAGGCATACAGCTTTAGACGTATTTGTGTATTCAGCTATTTTATTTTCAAATGACTTGGTTTTAGGCCCAGTTGTAATCCAACCGGATTTCAATGTATCTATAACCTCGTCAATTTCTGCATTTGTAATATCTGGCGGAGAAAATTGTATTTTCATCACACTTGTACCTTTCTTATTAAGAATTTAATTCGTTCAACTTTATGTATAAACCTATGGCACTTTTAAAGTTTAATATTGCTGACCTCCCTAAAAACTTTCTGGGCCACTGCTGTCTTCCTGTTCCTTTTGCTTTTGGGCTTTCAGTGGGGCATATGTGGGAACAAGAGAGTGTATTCCGGAAGGTGCTTATCCGTTCACGATTTTATAAGTTGTGCTTGTGCATTCAAACACTCTGTCCGTAAATAATGTTCTTTACAAATAAATCATTGAGAAATACTTTTCTCTTCTTGTGTTAATGTTTTAAATGTCGGTACTATGCTCCTTATAATTTCCACAAAATCTTTTTCTCTTTCTTCTATAAGGATGTTTTTCAGCTGTTCCAGTTCTTCAGCAAAGGCTGCCTTGTCTATGTGTGTAGGTCTTGCTATAAATATTCTGTTATTTTTGGTGGCGGTAAGGCCTTCTTCGCTTAGGAGAAGTTCTTCGAAAAGTTTTTCTCCGGGGCGAAGGCCTGTGTATTTTATTTCTATATCTTGGTTGGGCTCAAGTCCGGAAAGGCGAATCATGTCTTTTGCAAGATCATCTATTTTTACCGGATCGCCCATATCCAAGATGAATATCTCACCGCCTTTTGCAAAGGCCCCTGCCTGTATTACAAGCTGAACAGCTTCAGGTATTGTCATAAAGTACCTTATAACTTCAGGATGGGTCACCGTTACCGGGCCCCCTGACTCTATCTGCTTTTTAAACAGCGGAACTACGCTTCCTCGGCTTCCTAAAACATTTCCGAACCTTACTGCCGAAAACACAGTCGAGCTGTTTTGTGAAGCAATCTGGATGATAATTTCAGCGATGCGCTTTGTGGCCCCCATGACGCTGGTAGGATTCACCGCTTTATCGGTGGATATAAGGATGAACTTTTGTGTCTTGTACTTGTCGGCTGCCCGTACCAGATTCAAAGTACCAAACACATTGTTCTTTACAGCCTCCAGCGGGTTTTGCTCCATCAAGGGCACATGTTTGTGCGCCGCCGCATGAAACACTATATCCGGCCTATATTTATTAAAAACATCTTCAAGCTTTTTTTCATCTCTTACCGACCCTATAATCGGCGTATATCTCAGCTTGGGAAAAACCGTTTTTAAATCATACTCCAGATCATATACACTATTCTCACTTATGTCATATATCAAAAGTTCCTTCGGTTTGAACCTTGCCACTTGCCGGCAGAGCTCTGAACCGATAGAACCGCCGCCGCCCGTTACCATTACCGTCTTATTTTGCAGGTAGCTTGATATTTCAAAAAGATCTACTTTTACCGGCTCCCTGCCCAAAAGGTCTTCTATCTTCACGTCCCGAATCCGCTTTACCGCGACCTTATCGTCTATCAGCTCATATATGCCGGGAAGTATCTTGAGCTTGCACTTGGTTTTATTGCATATCTCAACTATATCCCGGATATCTCTCCTGTCTGCAGACGGAATCGCGATAATTATCTCCCGGACGTTTTTTTCCAGCACAACTTCCGGAATACACTCTCTTGTCCCCACCACCGGCACGCCCCGAATCTTCATACCCAATTTATTCTTATCATCATCTATCAGCGCCACCGGCCGCCTTTTCAAAGAAGGGTGTCTCAAAAACTCCTCTACAACTACCGAACTTGCATCTCCTGCCCCTATTATCATTACATTTGTCATATCGTCTTTGCCGTTTTTTACAAAGTTTAAAGATTGATGCCTTTTTCCCAATGCCACCCTCATCAAAAACCTGTATCCTCCGGTAAAAGCCGTCAGCAGCAGCCAAAACAGCACATATACGCTTCGAGGGTAGTGCAGCTGAAGCATATAGGTCAGAGCAAGGAGCAGCAGCGAAGTTGCCGTTGACGCCCAGACCACCGAAAACATCTCATTTACGCTGGCAAACCTCCACAGCCTGTCATACAGGTCAAACTTATAGAAACAGGCTAAACCGGCTATTGTTGCAAGCGGCATAGTCTTTAAAAGATAAGGTATGTATTGAGAAGGCACATAACCATCAAAACGAAGGGCCAGTGCCATAAAACATGCAAAATTTATCAAAAAGGCATCTAGCAAAAACATCAATATCTTTAATTTACCCCTTTTAAATCTCATATTACTTGCCCCCATTGCAAATGCCCTAATTCACTAACTTCTCCGCTTTTTTCTTTTCTTTTCGTGTCCGCCGCTTTCGCCGTAATAATAGTAATAATAGTAGTAGCCGCTGCCGGTTTGTTTTACCTTATTGAGCACAACACCTAATATATGGGCTTTAACCTTCTCCAGCTGCTGTTTTGCAAGTATAGCAGCTTCTCTCGGTGTTGACCCTGCTTCCACTACCAGTATCACGCCGTCCACACTTGTAGATAATATGGAAGTGTCTGCAACACTGTTTACCGGAGGTGAATCAAGAAGTACTATATCGTACATCGAGCTTACCTTATTTAAAAACTGTTTCATCTTAGAAGAACCTAAAAGCTCCGCCGGATTTGGAGGCACCGGCCCGCTGGTTATAATATGCAGATTTTCTATTCCTGCTTCTTGAGGCACAAAATCCGCTGAAATATCTCCTGCCAGTATACTTGAAAGCCCTCTGTAATTTTCCAAAAGAAATATCTTATGAATCCTAGGCTTCCTTAAATCCGCATCTATGAGAAGGACCCTGCTGCCTGTAGCGGCTATGGACATAGCAAGATTTGCTATAGTAAAACTTTTGCCCTCACCGGGATTGCTGCTGGTTACCACTATGCGCTTTAAGGGCTTGTCTACCCCCATAAACTGCAGATTTGTCCTCAGCAGGCGGAAGGCTTCGGATACCAGGGATTTCGGGTCATCCATTACCATTAACCCGTTTGAATTTAATTGCTGCTGTATCTGTTTCATTCATTTTCCCCTTCGACATATGGTATATTGCCTATTACCGGCAAACCAAGATATTTCGCCACATCTTCCGGACTTTTTATAGAAGTGTCGAAAAACTCCATCACAAAAGCCGTGAAAGCACCTATCATCAGCCCTAAGACAAGAGATATGGCAATATTCAGCTTTGGCTTCGGCTTTACCGGATTTGTAGGCGGTATGGCCTTATCGATAACCTGTATATTCTCCACATTCATTATCTTTACAACTTGGTCTGAAAACGCCGAGGCAAGTTCATTAGCAATAGTTGCCGCCATTTTAGGATCTTGGTCTGTAACACTTATCTGAATGATTTCCGTATCCTTAACAAGGCTTACATTAATCTTTTCTTTCAAAACATCTGTTGTTACATCAAGGTTTAGATTCTTTATGACCTGTTCCAAAACCGTCCGGCTTTTCGCAATCTCGCCATAAGTTGAAACCAGAAGGCGGTTTGTCTGGATTTCCTGATAAGTTATTGCTTCATCAGGATTTACTGCCACTTTATGAATCGGTTTGCCCACCATAAGAGTAACATTTGACTCATACTCGGGTTTTAAGACAAAAAAGGTCACAATAGATGCTATAAGCACACATATTACAGTAATTGCCGCGATTGCTTTAAATCTTTTCTTTATAATCTCGAATACTTCTTTTAGCGAGATCTCATCATCTTCTACTTCTTGGATAAATCCGTTTTCTTCCATGCAACTTTCACACCCTAGTAGGCATATTTTTGATATCTATAGTAAAGATTTTGTATTTCCTTTATTTCTTCCGGCGTAAACCTTTTTAAGGCAAGGTCTACCGCAAGTCTTTTTTCTTCCGGAGTAAGGCCGCCTTTTAAAAGACCGGTAAGATAACTGATGTCATCACCTGTAAGTTTGCTTGACACAAGCTGCATAATCCTGCGCTTATCGTCAAAGGTCACTTGAGTGCTTAGATCCTTATCGGAAGAATCTGCTTTCTTTTCCGGCACACTTTGTGAAGGTGCCGCAGGTTTTTCGGCAGGGGATTCCCCTCCGGTTGCGGAAGGCTCTTCTGCCGGACTTTGAGGGTTTTGAGGGCTTTGAGAAGGTGGATTTTCAGCCTCAGGCGCCTTTACATTCTCAAGTATCAATTTTTCTGTCATGTCATAGAACTTGTTTACAAAAATATAATATGATGAGGCCAAAATTATCAAAATCACTACAAGAACTATAAGCCCATATTTTAAAAATTTTCCCTTCATGGCTTTTAATTTTCAAAGGGGCGCTCCGCTTTCACAGCACCCCTTTGAGTACTCCTTTTTAATAGTAGTTATAGAAACCGTAAACTATCTTGGCTGCTTCAGCGCGAGTTATGCTGTTTGCAGGTTTTAAAGTACCATCGGGATAACCGTTTACTAATTTTTCTTCAATCAAGAGAGATACATAATCTTTTGCGTAAGAAGACACCTTGTTGCCGTCTTTGAAAGACTTAAGGATAGTATCGGCATCCGCTGCGCCTTCCTTGCCTATTGCCCTTCCTATAATCGTCATCATTTCTTCTCTTGTTATCTTGCCGTTAGGATCGAAGACCTTTCCGGCTACTTTGCCTTCAATGAGTTTATTATCAAAAGCTGTCTGCACATAGTCTGCAAACCAGTCGCCGGCTTTCACATCTTCAAAACTTCCGCTGTATTTGTTAAGATCGAGTTCCATGGCATTTACGATAATTTTAGCAAACTCAGCTCTGGTCATATCATCATCCGGTGCAAAAATATTTTCTGCTTTGCCGTTTACTATTTGCTTTGCCGCCATAGATTCTACATAACCCTTTGCCCAGTGATATTTTATATCTGCAAAGGTCTTGTTGTATTCTATAAGGGCATATGTGCTAAAGTGGGATACAGAAGCTCTTATGGTGTCTTTTTCTTTATCTACTTTGCCGCCTACAAATTCAATAGTCTTCTTGTCGCCATTTACATAGTAAATTCCGAGTTTATCGGCATTTGCAGTAATACCCTTAAGGTTGAAATAAATCGTGATTTTGCCTGTAATTTTCGCGTTTCCGCCGTCTGTTTTTATGACTATGTCCGCGGCATCGCCAACAGCTGTCATTCCGGCAGGAAGTGTTATGCCTGAAAGGGCTTTTCCGGTTTTAATCTGCTGTATAACTATTTCTAGATTTTCTGCATCGCCCATGCTGACTGCTGCTGCCGGTATCTCGATACTTACTTCCGGTAGAATAACAAGTATATTAGCATTTACTTCCCCGGCTTTTTCAACAATACTTGCAGGTATATTTATCTGAGTATCCTCGGTGATCTTTTTGCTGGAGCTCAGGTCTATAGTTATCACTAAAGGCCTGTCTTCATCTTCGGCAGTCTTTGCAGCCTCATCAATAAGCTTTAATACAGTATTTACCGTGCTGGTGCTAAGGCTTACAACAGCTTTACCGTCGCTTACAGTAATGCTCACCGCATCAGAGGGAATATTTACAGATATAGGCTGCGTCGTATCTTTCGGAGTAACTACTGCCGGTTTTTCCGGAGCAGCTCCGCCTCCGCCGCCTGTGCCTCCGCCGCCGGTTCCGCCTCCACCGTTACCTCCATCGCTGGGTTTTGGAATAATGGTAACAGTATAATCTAAGCCTTCAAGCGCACTTTTTAAAGTTGCAGTTTCACTTGGTGAAAGATCAGCCAGCACTGCATTTGCTGCGTTTATAAGGGACAAAACTTCATCGTTGCTAACATTATACTCTACTCCAGGAAGCAAAAATTCATCTAAAGAGTCATTTATAGCAGTTGTTAGAGCAGTCGAAGAAGAAGTGTTTATACTGAGTTTGTCTGTTGCCTTGGTGTAGTTTATAACAATATTTCCAATACGACTATCTCCTTGAATACTGATTTCCAAGTCTTTAAGTGCAGCTAAGAATTTCCTCCAGCTTCCAAAATCGTCTACCATGTTCGTATAAAAGCTGTTTAATGGTGCGCCTGAGTCTTTAAACACCTTGTCGAATTCTGCCTGTATTGTAGTTTTATAGGGATCATATACGCTAGTATCGCTTCCAAACAAATAATCCTCTATGTAATCTTTAGTTTCAGTGTAGAATCCATCGCCTTGGACTATCTCTATAGCATCATTAATACTGGTACTTGTAATGCCTTTGTTATTTAAGCGTCTTTCAATAGAACTGCCACTAATTTTGCTAAAAAATGTGTTAACCGCTGAACTACTTTTGGTTTTCGCTATTTTTAATAGATTAACTGCTGTATCTTGTCCTAAAGGTCGAATCTTGTCGTTGATATAACTTAGCACTTTGTCCACATTATCCTCTGTCTGTCCGTTTGCATAGGCCAGAGGCATCAGTGCCAAGAGTGCTGCCAAAAAAACTACTAATGTCTTTTTTAACATGTAATTGTCTTACCCCCTTCAATTTTTTATTCTGTCATGGTATCGCTTTCCCCGTTTAAAACTCCATATAGATTGTAGATTATCACAGCTGCTTCGGCTCTGGTAGCGTTTGCTTTAGGTTGGAAAAGTTCTGCGGTTGTGCCGCGGACCAAACCGAGTTTTAGTGCAACAGCCGTTTCAGTTTTAGCCCAATCTGAAATTTCTTCTTTGTCCTTAAAAGGCAGTAGAAGCTGGTCTATCTCCGCTGTGTCAATGGAAACGGATTTGCCCTTTAATGCCGCCGCTCTTGCAACAAGCACTGTCATTTCTTCTCTGGTTATCTTGCCCTCGGGATCGAACAAGTCCCCCTTTCCTTTTGCAAGATTTGCTGCATATGCGGTCTTCACCGTTTCGTAGAACCAGTCGGTTTCTGCTACATCCAAGAACGGAATAACTGTTTCTTCGGAAACTTCCGGCTGGAGAAGCCTTACCATCATGGCAGTAAATTCTGCTCTTGTGACGCTGTCTTCCGGAGCAAAAATACCACTTGCTTTACCCTGTATGATGCCTTTTTCTGCCATGTACTCTATCTGAGTTTTGGCCCAGTGGTTTGTGATATCTGTAAATGCTGCCGCCGGTGTCGGCTCTTGACCGGTATCGGTTTCTTGCTCTTGGCCGGATGCAGGTGATGATGTGGAAGAACCTGCTGTGCCGGAGCCTCCTGACGGATCTGAAGGTGCCTCAATATTTTTATATTTTTCTACAAGGTCTGCTATACCTTCACTGTCGCCACTTTGTATTTTATCTATAATGGCCATCCTGTCTTCATAGCTCCAGGATTTTAGTTCATCTACTTGGGATTTCAGCCGGCTTACACTAAGGCCCTTATCCTCGAGCTGGGCTTCATAATCGTCTCCCAAAACTATCTTAAGAGCCGAGGGCAGATCTTGTTTTAAAACTTCCAGTGTCCCGCTGCTTTTAAAATAGGTCTTGAGGAGATCTATAGCTTCCTTTTGGGTAGAAGGGCTAAGCTCGTTAAACTTCTCAAGTCCTTTGTCTATAAGGCTTGTGTCAATTGTAGCAAGCGCCGGTGTAAATGAAGACAGCACAAGTAGCGCTGCCAACGCTAAAACTAAGACGGTTTTTAATTTAAACACACTGTACCTCCTTTTTCTGTTAGATATTGTTGATGAATAAACCGAGTTTTGTGAAAAAACCCATTTCCTTGCCATCATATGCCTCTGATGCAGAATCCATATCCCTTCCCTTCAAAATCTTAGTGGGGTTTTCTACTAGCAACAGCTCTGCCGCCTGCCCTTTTAAAAATTTTAACGCATCTTTTATTCTGGGCGATCTTGAGCGGGTTGTGTGGCAGTCAGTAGCAACAAAATGAGCCATTCCGGAATTTATTATCTTCTCTGCCGCGTGTTTTGCATCTCTTCCAAGAGCCCCCAGAAGGCTTATGGAGTTGATCTGAGTAAGTGTCCCCAACTTTAAAAATTCCTTTAGCTTTTCAGGATTTTTTGCAATTTCGCGATTTCTTTCCGGATGAGCAAGGATTACATTAAGACCTCGAAGCCTCAAGCTGTGAATTACATCCGGCGCATATAAGGGAATTGTCATCATGGGCAGCTCGACCAATATGTACTTGCCGGTTCCGCACAGCGTAAGAAGGCGCCCCTCATCATAAAACCGCGGAATTTCCGGTGTCAGGAAAATTTCTTCTCCAGGATATATCTTAAGGTTAATTGATCGCTGCTTTAGATTTTCGTTTAATTCTTCTACCTTTTCAATGATTGCGGCCTTATCTGTTTCCTTATCGCTTGCTATAAAATGGGGAGTCGCTATCATATCGGTAATTCCTTCTGATACAGCGATTTCTGCCATTTTAATTGATGTTTCAAGGTCCGGTGAACCGTCATCGATCCCCGGTAAGATATGACTATGGATATCTATCAACACTGCTGCCTCCTTATTGAAGTAAAGGCCCTATTTCCTTTTTCCACATCATATTAGTTTACCCGGCTTAATCCCATATATTGTTTATTCGACCTTAATTTAAAATTTCCTGCTATCCGGAGAAAAAAAGCAGAAAAATTTTGTTTAATTCTGATGGACTGAGGCCAGGTGGGCCGAGAAAAAGTAGGAAATTTAGACGACCTGGGCTAGGTGGGCTGTATTTTGCTCTATTTTTAGACGACCTGGGCCAGGTGGGCTGCCGACCTGAGCTAGGTGGGCTTTTTCCTTTTTTCTCTTTAGCCCGTATAATTAAGTCACAAACACGCCCCAGGGCGATGGCAAAAGGAGGTGACAGACATGGCGGTTATTTCAACACCACTTAATTCAAGTCTTCGCATCGTTGTAACCACAGGCAAAGACGAAAACGGCAAGTTTATTTTCAAAAACAGGTCTTTCAACAATCTAAAGACCGGCGCCGCTGACGAGGATGTGATGAGCATCGCAAGCCAACTTGCAGACATCCAAGAACATCCGGTGCACGCAATCCGCAGAACTGTGGAAAGCGAACTTACAGAAGTTACTGAGTAGAAAGATTAAAAAAATTTAGAAGGGAGGTATAAACATGGATAAAAGCCTGGAACTTATTTTCAAGAACCAAGCAGGCAAAAATGCCAGAATGTCAATGCAGGATCCTAAAGACGACCTTACGGCCGACCAGGTTCAGTCACTGATGGACAGTATCTTGGAGAAAAACATCTTTGAGACTACCGGCGGCGACTTGGTTGAAGCGGTAGGGGCCCGCCTCATCCAAAAAGAAGTTATTGACCTTATAGGTTAATTTTAAGGCTTTGGCCGGGTACGAAACAGTATCCGGCCACACCTTTATAGGCCTTTACAGGAAGGAGGATTTTTATGGATGAAATAGTAGCTCAAGTGGCAAATGTGGGTTTCCCCATTGCGATTTCCATATACCTTTTGGTTAGAGTGGAAGCTAAGATCGAAAGCCTTACCTTGAGCATATATGAGCTTGCTAAAGTAATCGAAGGGATGAAAAATTAGAGAAAGGAAGTGTTTTGATTTGGAAAGAATTTATCCAAGATTCATAGTTATACATCACACAGCAGGTTTTGACTCATCTGCCCTTACAATAGACGGATATCACAGGGCAAGAGGTTTTGGGGTAGAGGTATCATCCCCTGCCGGCTTAGTAAAAGAGTATGTAAAAAGGGGTTTTAAAAAGACGCAGGCCGGAGTTATGGTAAGTATTGGGTATCACTACCTGATAAGGGCAGCAGGCGATGTGGAAAAAGGCAGGCCGGATTTTGTGCGTGGAGCTCACTGTACAGCCCTAGGTATGAACTTTAAGTCTATCGGCATAGCCCTTACCGGCAATTTTGATTCCGTGGACAATCCAGATGGCAGGAAGGGGCACAAGGCGCCTACATCAGCACAGATATCCTCTCTTCGGGCGCTGCTGGCCCACCTTATAAAAATATATCAGATTCCCGAGTCTTGCATCCTTCGGCATAAGGATGTAAAAGGGGCTGCAACTAGGTGTCCCGGCGATAGATTTTGGCTGGGCCCCGGAAATTATGGTATTTTGACTTGACATTTGAGCCGAAGTTCACATATAATGGATTTGTTTCCTTTTACAAAATTTTTCGAACAAAAGACTTTCATAATGGAGGGAGCTAATTGGATGCAAAGGACATTATACAACGTAAGGTTGCAGCATTGCTGCCGATTTATGACAGAGGAAACGTTACAATATTTATTGCCGGAGATGGTGAAAAAATAGTAATCAGAAAGACCTGCAAAACAGTTTTAAAAACCCTTGCCCACTGCCGTAACGTAGACCTTGTGGCAGCAAGAAAAAATTGTGGTAAAGTATTAAACAAAAAACTTCAGGTTCCAATTCCTCTAACGCCAAAAACACTGCTGATACCGGTAAAATTTAGGGAAAAACCCCTGGGTAAAAACGATGGAGCACTGGGGTATCTGAATTTTTTCCAAATTAAAGAGGTAAATGAAGCAAAAAACAGAAAATGTATAGTAAGCTTTTACAATGGCGTAAAACTCAAAGTACCGATTACCTGTGAAACAATGAAAGAATACCTAAAGAACGCCAGAATTGTGGAAAGAATTTTTTTAAAACGCGATATTCCAGAGCGCGACAGTGTGATGACGTCTAAGGAAAGGCCGGCCGAAATTATTTATGAGTGTATATGCACTGAAACAAGAAATGCAGTAGAGGAATTTTTAAACGAAACTTTTGCAGGAATTCCACCTTTTCGGTGAAAAGACTTGGTCAGAGAAAATTATTGACTTTCTCTGACCTTTGTAGTAGAATGATTGTAGTAATATTTAGAAGAAAGGACGGTGGCGGTTATTATGGATCTTAGTAAATACACCCAAAAGTCGCAAGAGGCTATAATGGATGCTCAAAATCTTGCAGTAGAGCATCATCACCAAGAGCTAAACTCAAAGCATTTGCTTTATGCCCTTGTATTTCAGAAAGACGGAATTGTCCCTAAGATTATAGAAAAAGCCGGCGCCAATATAAATCAAGTAAAATCACTTGCCGAGGACCTTATAAAGAAAATACCGGTGGTTCACGGCTACGACGGCCCGCTGACCATGAGCACTAATCTTGCAAGAGTGTTCGTGCGGGCAGAAAAAGAAGCGCAGAATATGAAAGACGAGTATGTAAGCGTGGAGCACTTGCTGCTAGCGCTGCTGGAAGAAGGAGATGCTGATGTAAAAGACGCCCTTCGAAAGGCAGGACTTGACAGGGTAAATATACTTTCGGGCTTGAAAAAGGTTCGGGGCGGTCAGCAGGTTACAAGCGAAAATCCGGAGGCTACTTACAATGCCCTGGAAAAATACGGTAGAGACCTTACACAGCTTGCTCAGGAAGGCAAACTGGATCCGGTTATAGGAAGAGATGACGAGATAAGACGGGTTATCGAAATACTGTCCCGGCGCACCAAGAACAATCCTGTTCTCATAGGCGAAGCCGGTGTAGGTAAGACCGCTATTGTAGAAGGGCTTGCCCGGCGAATTGTGGCAGGCGACGTGCCGGAAGGCCTTAAAGACAAAAAGATAATCGCACTGGATATGGGCTCCCTTATTGCAGGCGCAAAATACAGAGGAGAATTTGAAGAAAGACTAAAGGCGGTATTAAAAGAAGTCCAAGATTCAAACGGTCAGATAATACTGTTTATAGATGAGCTGCACACAGTGGTTGGGGCAGGAGCTGCCGAAGGTGCCCTGGATGCGGGAAATATCTTAAAGCCGCTGCTGGCTCGAGGCCAGCTGAGAGTTATCGGTGCAACCACTATTGACGAATACAGAAAGTATATCGAAAAAGACGCAGCATTAGAGCGCAGGTTCCAGCCTGTTATGGTTAATCCTCCCTCTGTGGAAGAGACCATATCAATACTCCGCGGCCTTAAAGAAAGATATGAGGTATATCATGGCGTTAGAATAAAAGACAGCGCCATAGTAGCTGCCGCAGTGCTTTCCGACAGATATATAACCGACAGGTTCCTGCCGGATAAAGCCATAGACTTGATAGATGAAGCTGCCGCAAGACTGCGCACAGAAATAGACAGCATGCCGGTGGAGCTTGACGAAATAAAGAGGAAAATCATCCAACTTCAAATAGAAGAAGCGGCTCTTAAAAAGGAAAAAGACGAGGCATCTTTAAAGAGACTTGAAAAAATACAGGAAGAGATGCAGGAACTTCAGAAAGAGTTTGACAGATTAACCGAAATCTGGCAAAAAGAAAAAGAAGAAATCGAAAGAATTCACAAGATAAAATCAGAAATCGAGAAAGTAAAACTGGAAATCGAGAAAGCCGAGCGAGAGTACGATTTAAATAAAGTCGCAGAATTGAAATTCGGCAAATTAAACGAACTGGAAAGACAGCTTAGAGCCGAAGAAGAAGCTATAAAGGAAAGAAGAGAAAAAGGCGGAGGCCTTTTGAAAGAAGAAGTAGATGAAGAAGAAATAGCAAGAGTTGTAAGCCAGTGGACGGGGATTCCGGTGGATAAACTTCTGCAGGGTGAAAAGGAGAAACTTCTGCATCTGGAAGAAATTCTGCACCGCAGGGTTGTAGGGCAGGATGAGGCTGTTAAAGCTGTTGCAGATGCTATTATCCGTGCAAGAGCCGGTATAAAGGATCCGAGACGGCCTATAGGAAGCTTCATATTCTTAGGCCCCACAGGCGTGGGCAAGACCGAACTTGCAAAAGCACTGGCAGAAGCCTTGTTCGATGATGAGCGAAATATTATCAGAATCGATATGTCCGAGTATATGGAAAAGCACTCAGTCTCAAGGCTTATCGGCGCTCCTCCGGGATATGTAGGCTACGAGGAAGGCGGACAGCTTACCGAAGCAGTTCGCACCCATCCGTATTCAGTAATACTTTTTGATGAAATAGAAAAAGCCCACAGCGATGTGTTCAACGTGCTGCTGCAAATCCTCGACGACGGAAGGCTTACCGACGGTAAAGGCCGGACAGTTGATTTTAGAAACACAGTGCTTATAATGACATCTAACATCGGCAGTCAGGAAATCCTCGAATTCCAGGCTTCCGGTAACAAGAACTTTGCAGAAATAAAAGAAAAGGTTATGGGTCTCTTGAGACTCTACTTCAAGCCTGAATTCATAAACCGTGTTGATGAGATAATAGTGTTCCATCCGCTAGAACCGGAGCATGTAGAAAAGATATCAGAACTTTTGCTCAGCAATTTTGCAAAACAAGTAAAAGAAACGGCAGGCATCGAACTTACCTGGTCAGATAAAACCATAAAATACTTGGCCAAGAAAGGCTTCGATCCGCTGTATGGCGCACGGCCTCTAAAGAGACTGATTCAGCAAGAAATCGAGACACCGCTCAGCCGCAAGATAATCGCCGGAGTAAAACCCGGAGAAGTTGTAAATGTAGACGAGATCTTAAACCTTGGAGTAAAGGTATAATACGCATAGAACACACAGAACACAGAGACTAGCTAACTCAGTCAACAGCAGAACAGAACACAGAGGGACGGTTCTTTTGTGTTGTCTGACAACACAAAAGAACCGTCCCTCTGTGTTCTCCCTCCTTCTCCCTCTCTTGTCCTCTTCTCATGTGGGGTTAACCACTTTCCTCCAGTCCAGATCTCCTCTCATGAGGCCTTTTATAAGAATTTCTGCGGTGGCAATGTTTGTTGCGAGGGGCACGTTGTGAACATCGCATACTCTCATAAGTGCATTTATATCAGGTTCGTGGGGCTGAGCGGTTAAGGGGTCTCTTAAAAAGATTACCATGTCAATCTTTTCACTTGCTACCATGCCGCCTATCTGCTGATCTCCGCCTAACGGCCCTGACTGGACGCGATTTACTTGTAAGCCCGTGGCTTCCATTATCTTCTTGCCTGTGGTTCCGGTTGCAAAAAGGGTGTGGTCGTTTAGAATGTCTTGATAAGCTATTGCAAACTCGATCATTCTCTCTTTTTTTGCATCATGTGCTATAAGAGCTATATTCATTTGCAAACCTCCGTTTTTTGTATTCAGTGCGGCCGTCTGGGTTGTGATCTGCGTTCGGTTGAACCATATTCAACTGAAGGCGTGTACTGGGTCGGCTGCGGGAATAGGTTCATTAGCTCAAATACTTCTTGCGGCATATCTGTGCTGACATTTAATCCTAAGCCCTTTGCCACATCTACATTAATAGGAAAATCATGAGTCCAAATACCCTGTGTCAAAATATCTGCAAGACTTTCTTTTTCGTCCATAGGGTGCTCGTCCGGAAGCAGGTTGATAATGCTGTTTCTCAGCTGGTTTATTGCTTTTCGTGCAACATCTGCCATTATAATTGTTTCATCGCTTATATTTGCTATTGGTTTTTGTTTCAGCACGCTTACAATAGAAGGTGCCGGATACTGCCCCAATTGAGGATCCACCGGTCCTAACATAGCATTTTTACCCATCACTATTTCGTCTGCCGCAAGAGCGATAAGAGTTCCTCCTGACATCGCATAGTGCGGCACATATACTGTAACCTTTCCCTTGTGAAGCTTTAAGGCTCTGGCTATCTGAAGGGCCGCCAGTGCTACTCCGCCGGGAGTGTGTAAAATCATATCTATCGGGGTATTATCATCAGTTGCCTGAATAGCTCGGATTACCCTTTCGGAATCATTTATGTCGATGTAGCGCATTACGGGGAAACCCAGAATACTCATGGTTTCTTGTCTGTGGATAAGAGTAATAACCCTTGACTTGTTTTTCTCCTCAAGGCGCGCTATAAGCCTTTGGCGGGACATTCTCAGTGCTGCTTGAGTCAGCATAGGCTGCAGCGCTGAAATTATAAAAAACAACATCAGTATATCTAAAAACATATTTTCAGCCCCTTTCTTTTCTGTCTTGGAAATATTCTTGCTTTAATTATAACAGATATAAAGGTGCTGAGCAAAATAAATATTCAAACATATTTGGGGCTTTTCGCTTTTCATAGGTTCAAATAATCTATTATGCTTCCTACATAAACCTTAGCCGCATTTATCACATCTTTTACATCTACTGTCTCGTTGTATGCGTGAATGCCTTCTGTGTTTGCAGGGCCAAACTGCAGGGTGGGTATGCCTTTTAGTCTGTAGTACCTAGCATCGCTGGACGCCCACTGATATGTGCGGGTAACCTTTGTGCCTAATATTTTTTCGGCGTTTTGGGCTACAATCTCCACTATTTCGCTTCTTGCATCTGTGTAGTTGGCTTCGGCCTTCCAGTCGCATTCATAGGTTATGCCGGAAAGTGAATGTTTTTCTATCGCTTCTTTTATTTTGTCTTCTACTATAGAGGCTTTTATTCCCACAGGTAGTCTTAAGTCTACCTGGGCTTCTGCATAATCAGGGACCATATTTGCCTTTATTCCTCCGGAAATCTTGCCTAAGTTTACGGTAATATGGTCTATTATGTTTTCAACTCCGGCAATCTTAAGTTCTTCTCTTGCTATAGCCTTGGATTCTGCTATTACATCGGCGATTTCAGGGGGATAATCGGCCTCTACTTGGCGAAGTGTTTTTAGTTCGTCACAGATTTTAATTATTTTTTCTATGGCGTTATCGCCTGCATACGGTGCAAGGCTTCCATGGGCCGACTTGCCTTTGGCTTTTAGTGTCACCCATACGCTCCCTTTCTGACCTATCTCGATGTTATTGTAGCCGGAGGGTTCTGCCACAATACAGGCATCGCCGGTTACTACATCATTATCAAGGAGCCACTTTGTCCCCATCTTGCCGCTTACTTCTTCGTCGGGAACTACGGTAAGGACCGCACTGCCTTTAAGGTCGATATTGTTTTCTTGAATAAGAGTCATCGCAAACAGCAGGCCGCCCAATCCCGCTTTCATGTCTGAGGCTCCTCTTCCCAGTATCTTCCCGTCCGCAACTTTTCCGGAAAACGGGTCGAAATCCCATTTATCAAGGTCTCCCACCGGCACTACGTCAGAGTGGCCGTTAAGAAGAAGGGTTCTGCCCTCTTTTTTTCCGATTTCTGCAATGATGTTGGGGGTTTCCGGTGAGGGCTTTACAATTTTAAATTCTATATTATTCTTTTCCAGATAAGAAGTGATAAAATTCGTAATCTCTTCCATATGCCCCGGGGGATTTTCGCTGTTTATTGATATCAAATCCGAGCACAGCTTTATAAGTTCGTCTTCTCGAGCATCAATCTGTTTCCATAAGTCTGTCTTTATCTGCGAAATGTCCATTGAAATATTCTCCTTTGATAATTGAAATTGCTTTCTTTTCACTAATACAAGTGGCAGGAAACTTGCTGGCCGTCTCCAATTTGCTTTAGAGATGGTTCTTCTTTGGAACATTTTTCCATAGCATAGGGGCATCTGGTGTGGAATTTGCACCCTGTCGGCGGTTTTAACGGGCTTGGCACATCGCCTTCCAAAATCATTTTTTCTTTTTCCTCCAAAGGACTTTCCGGCGGTATCGCCGAAAACAGAGCCTTTGTATAGGGGTGCATTGGATTTTTGTAAATATCGTCAGATTTGCCTGTTTCTACGATTTTTCCTAAGTACATAATTGCAAGTTTGTCACTTAAGTATTTTACCACACTTAAATCGTGAGATATGAAAATATATGCAAGACCCAGCTCTTCCTGAAGCCGTTTTAAAAGATTTATAACCTGGGCTTGAATAGATACATCCAGTGCTGATACAGGCTCGTCGCATATGACTATTTCAGGATTGAGAGCAATGGCTCTGGCTATGTTTATCCTCTGCCTTTGGCCGCCGGAAAATTCATGGGGATAGCGGTTGGCATGGTAGTAGTCAAGACCTACCATCTTTAAAAGTTCCTTAACCCGCTGTTCCTGCTGAGCCCTTGTTCCCACATTGTGGATTATTAAAGGCTCCTGAATGATATAGCCTGCGGTTTTTTTCGGATCCAGGGAGGAATAAGGGTCTTGGAATACCATCTGCATGTTTTTGCGAAGTTTTTTCATTTCAGATTCGTTAAAGTTTGCAGTATCCCGCCCTTTAAATTTTATGGAGCCTGCCGTAGGCCTTTCCAAATTCATTAAAAGCTTTGCCACAGTAGATTTGCCGCATCCGGATTCGCCGATTATGCCGAGAGTCTTTCCTTTTTCTACATTAAAAGATACGCCGTCCACAGCCTTTAAATAAACGGGCGCTGCTCCAAAAATGCCTGTTTCGACAGGATAGTATTTTTTTAAATCTTTTACTTCGAGTATGATGTTGTCATCCATTGCGCACAACACTCCTTCGGGAAAGGCGGTGGCTTTCATCTTGAAAATGGCAGCTAACTTTGTGGCCTTTTTCGATTTCTTTTAGCACCGGAGTTTCATCAAAGCATATTTGCTGTCTGTAAGGGCAGCGGGGTGCAAAACTGCAGCCCTTGCCTACAAGACGAAGGTCAGGAGGGCTTCCTTCTATAGCATTTAGCGGCGTTTCTTTGCTGTAGCTAAGTTTCGGCATAGAATCCAGAAGGCCCCATGTGTAGGGGTGCAGCGGATTTTCGTAAAGGGTCTTGGTGTCTGTATGCTCAACAGCATTTCCTGCATACATTACCATAACATCATGACATATCTCCCATACCACACCCAGATTGTGAGTTATTAATATGATGGACATATCAAGCCGTTTTTGCAGGTCCTTTAAAAGCTCAAGAACCTGAGCCTGAACTGTCACATCCAGGGCGGTAGTAGGCTCATCAGCAATGAGCAGGCTGGGGTTGCAAGCTATAGCCATTGCTATCATGGCTCTTTGCCGCATCCCGCCGGAAAATTCATGGGGATAGCTTTTAAGCCTAAGCTCCGCATCAGGCACGCCTACAAGTTCTAATGTTTCGGCGGCCTTTTTTTGTGCTGCTTTTTTATCTAATTTTTGGTGGAGTATAATACTCTCCATTATTTGCTCGCCAATAGTAAATACCGGATTTAAAGCCGTCATTGGGTCCTGAAAAATCATGGAAATTTCATTTCCGCGGATTTTAAGCATTTCCCGTTCGTTAAGCTTAAGTAAGTCCTTGTCCTTGAAGATAATTTTTCCGGAAATAATTTTTCCGGGAGCTGGAACAAGCTTCATTATAGTGGAAACGGTAACGCTTTTGCCTGAACCGGATTCCCCTACGATTCCCAGGGTCTTGCCCCGATCTACGCTAAAGCTAACGCCATTGACTGACTTTACAATTCCGGTGGGTGTATAAAAATATACTTTTAAATCTTCGGCTTCTAATAATTGCTGCGTCATATAAATCACCACCTAGTTGAAAGTTTATTTCATCTTTGGATCAAAGGCATCTCTGATACCGTCTCCAAACAGATTAAATCCAAGAACTGCAAGTAATATGGCAAGGCCGGAATATGTGGCTATGTGGGGAGATGTAAGCAAGTAGTCCCTGCCTGACCTTAATATATTGCCCCAAGAAGCCGTAGGCGGCTGAATCCCCAGTCCTAAAAAACTTAAGGTTGCTTCTGAAATAATGGAACCTGCCAGGTTCATCGTGGCATAGACGATGACCGGTGACAAAATGTTAGGAATTATGTGGTTAAAAATCAGGTGAAAGTCCGAGGCTCCCAAGGATTTTACCGCCTGACAGTATTCCTCACCTTTTACCACAAGCACTTGTCCTCTTGCTATTCTGGCATATCCGGGAACATTCGCAATACCTATTGCGATGATAACGTTTTCCAGGCCTTGGCCTAGGACAGTCATCAAAACGATGGAAAGGAGAACGAAGGGGAATGCGAACATGCCGTCCATAAATCTCATGATGACAGTGTCTAATATTCCTTCCTTATAGCCTGCAATTATTCCTAATATTATTCCAATGGTGCCGCCTACCAAAGTCGCACCGGCAGCAACCAGAATTGATATTCTCGAGCCATATATTATTCTGCTGAGCAGGTCTCTGCCAAACTCGTCGGTTCCAAGGATATGGCCGGGGGTTCCGGGTTTTAAAAATGTTTTACTAATATCCATGGCGTTGGGATCATAAGGTGCAAGCAGCGGAGCAAATATAGCCATGCACACAGCTGCAATAACTATGACCATTCCTATAACGGCGGTCTTGTTGCGCTTGAGTCTGGCCCAAGGGCTGTTGGCTTTGCGTTCCAGCTGCATCAGCTTATTTTCATCAATCATTTCCATATCTAAGCGCCACCCCCGCGTTCTGAAGTTTTGGTATAGCGGATTCTGGGATTTACTACTGCATAGAGGATGTCTACGATAAGATTTGTGATAACATAAATCAGCGCTATAAAAAGCACGCTCCCCTGAACAAGACCGTAGTCCCGCTTTTCAATGGCATCTACTACCATTTTCCCCATGCCGGGCCAGCTGAATATGGTCTCTGTAAGAATGGCTCCGGACAAAAGCGATGCAAGCTCTATACCAACAACGGTGATTATAGGAGGCAGGGCGTTTTTAAAGGCATGCTTCCATATTACCACAGACTCGCGAAGGCCCTTTGCCCTAGCTGTCTTAATATAGTCCTGCCTGATTATATCTAGCATGCTGGAGCGGGTTATCCTGGCAAACATAGCCGCCGGAATCGTGGCAAGACACACTGAGGGCAGTATCAAGTGCTTTATAACGTCCATTATCCCCTTGCTCATGCTTCCCATTCCTGTAGAAGGCAGCCATCCCAGGTTGACACTGAAAGTAAGAACCATCATAAGGCCGAGCCAAAATATAGGCATTGAAACGCCAATAAGCGCAAGTACCATCGTTACATAATCAAAAATAGAATACTGCTTTGTGGCGGAAATAACACCAATAGGGATGCCCACCAGCAGCGCAAGTATCATACTTGCCGCAGCCAGTATAACCGTATTCGGGAACCTTTCCAAAATAAGCAGCGTTACAGGCTCATTGTAGTAAAAAGATGTGCCAAAATTTCCGTGCAAAATATCGTTCATATATATCAAAAATTGTTTGGGAATGCTTTCATTTAAACCCAGCTTCACCCTCATCTTCTCTACAGCTTCCACACTAGCTTGAGGACCCAGCATCACCGATGCCGGGTCCCCCGGAATTATCCTTGTGACAAAAAATGTGATTAAAGCTACGACGAAAAGGGTGGGCAGGATTTCTACCAATCGTTTTAAAATGTATTTAAGCAATTCTTGTACCTCCCACCGAAAAACTATTGCTTATTTTTGCTTCCAAACGTTAATTTCACTCGTTACAAGATTTATCTGGTTGTCAGGTGAAACTACAAAACCCTGCACGTTCTTGTTAAGACCATAAATGACTTTTTCATGGGCATAATCTATTTGAGGAAGTTCTTCAACTATTAATTTTAGGGCTTTTTTGTAAAGAGCTGCCCGCTCGTTTATATCCACTGTTGTTGTAACAGCGTCGTCTAGGAGTTTGTCAACTTCAGGATTGTTAAAGCCCTGACCGTTGCCTAAAGAGCCTATCTGGCTGCTGTGGAACATCTGGTTCAGGAAGAAGTAAGGATCCGGATACCATGTCCAAGACATGCCGTAAAGGGGTGCCTTGCCCTTTGATGCGATATCGCTGAATGTACCCCACTCAGATACCTGAATCTTCATATCGATATTTAAGTTTTGCTTTAAGTAGTTCTGCATGATTGTACTCATTTTCATTCTTGCAGGTTTGTTGCCTACATGAATCTCGGTTTCAAAACCATTGGGATAGCCTGCTTCCGTAAGAAGCTGTTTTGCCTTTTCAGGATTATAGGCCGGTATCAAGGATTCTAAGGAAGGATCGTATCCCCATGATCCGGGAGGCAGCGGCAGGTAACCTCTCTGGGCTTCGCCCCATGTATATATGCCTTTTACCATTTCGTCAATATCAACAGCGCTTATAATGGCTTCCCTAACTCTTCTGTCTGCTGTAGGTCCCTGCATCATATTCATGTAAACATAGGAAACCACGAGACCCGGTACTTCTTCCAGGACCAAATCATCGCTCTGTTTTATGACATTGATGCTTTCGCCTACAAGATCTGTGGCTACATCTATTTCTCCGGTTCTAAGAGCGTTTGCCATCATGTTGATATCGCTTATGAACTTGAATACTACGCCGTCAAGATGGGGTTTTTGTCCCCAATACTTTTCATTTCTCTCTAAAACTACGCTGTCATCTTTTATAAAGTCTACAAGCTTGAAGGGACCTGTTCCTACAAGATGAAGTCCGAACTGGTCTCCCCAGCCTTCCACTTCTTCTTTCGGCACAATGGTATTTCCGGCATCAGTCAGTGCTGTCAAAAATGCCGCATTAGGAGCCTTTAGAACTGCTTTGATTTCAGTATCAGACACTACATCCACATGGTCTAACATGCTTAGCCTGTTCATTGCAGATTCCTTTGCTGAGCGCTCCAGGCTGTATTTGACATCTTCTGCTGTCATTTTTCTGCCGTCTTGGTATTTGCCTTTTTGGAAGTAAACATCATCTCTTAATTTAAACGTATATGTTTTCATGTCATCCGACACAGACCATTCAGTGGCAATGGCCGGTATTATATTCTGCAGGGATTTATCATATTTTACTAAAGTATCACATACATTTATTATTACGTTACCTTCATAAACTCCTGTATAGTCTATGGGGTCAAGGTTTTTAGGAGTCGCAGAAAGAGCTATGGTTAAAGTGCCGCCATCTTTCTCATCAGCTGCTCCGCCTGTCGCTTCACTTGTTTCAGGTTTTGACTCTTTTGTGCCTGTGCCGCAGCCGGCAACCATTGTAATGCAAATAAATAGAGCAATTAGTATGCAGATTATTCTTTTTAGATTATGAGCTTTCAAATTTTTCCCCTCCTAATTTTACATAGTCAAAAAGCTTTTACCTAATATCTCTCTTTTGAAATCGTGAAATCTTAAAATCCCCTACCGCCGCTTCACCACCTCCTTGCAAAATTGAAAATCTTTAAGATATTTTCTATTCTCATTCATTGCAGAATTTACAGCTTCTTCTTGGAAACTCCTGACAAGTTTGATTGCAAACCATTCTGCAGGTCCGGTGATTACATCGTGAAATGCTTCAGTGGTACATGCCGGCACCATGGAAACTGCAATAAATGTACCTTTCATATCCAAACTATTATGTAGTGGCATTACTTCATAAAGCAATCGATCATATATAAATCGATAGGTTTCAGTCTCCTTATTATAACATAATGGTACTTTACTGCAAATATCGAAATGTGAAAACGATTCCAAAATGCAAAAGCCTCCATATTCTGGAGGCGGTTTTTAGTTATTTTTTTCGAATGACTCTTTTTACGGTGCTTAATGTGAGTTTAAAGAGGCCGCTATTTTTTGAAAATATGTCTTCAAGGGAGTTCAGCATGTAGTCGATGTCTTCTTTTTCGATAATAAGAGGCGGTTCAAGCCTTATGACATTAGGGTTGTTTAAAGTGTATGCTGTGATTATGCGGTGGGTGTTAAGAAGCTCTCCGGCCACCATGGAACCTGTATACTCTTTGTAAAATCTGTTGACAGCGCCTCCCGTAAGCTTACTTAAAATCCCTTTCTCGGGTGTTTCAAATTCAATACCTGCCATCAGCCCTCTTCCTCTTACATCCTTTATTATGCCGTAGCGGTCTTTTAGGGTTTTAAGTCCCTCCAGCATATATTCTCCCACTTCTTTTGCGTGCTCAGGCAGGTTTTTCTCGATTATTGCGTTGATAGATGCTATTCCTGCAGCGCAGGCCATGGTATTGCCGCCAAAAGTCGATGTATGCAGGAGGCATTTTTCCATGCCGCCAAAGGCTTTTTCCCATACTTCCTCTGTGGTAATAAAGGCTCCTATAGGAACTACTCCTCCTCCCAATGATTTTGCAACTGTCATAATATCAGGCGAAACCCCTTCTCTTTCACAGGCAAACATGGTCCCCGTCCTGCCAAAGCCTGTCTGTATCTCATCGGCTATCAGAAGCACGCCGTATTTGTCGCAAAGCACCTTTACATCCTTCAAATAACCTTCGGGAGGCACGATAATTCCGCCTTCTCCCTGTATAGGCTCTACTATAAATGCTGCTATGTCTTTTTGCTTTAGTTTTTCTTCCAGGGCATTCGCATCACCGTATGGCACTGTTTGAAAACCGGGAACCAACGGTAAAAAGGGCTCCTGATATTTCTTTCTGCCTGTTGCGGAAAGCGCTCCATAGGTCTTGCCGTGAAAAGACCCTTCGCAGGATATGATGCCGGTTTTACCGCTTGCAGCCCTTGCGGCTTTCAGTGCGCCTTCAACAGCTTCCGCACCGCTGTTGCAGAAAAAGCTGTGTTTTAAACCTTTAGGAACAACTTGAGCAAGATTGTGGCCCAAAACCGCCGCAAAAGTGCTTAAGGAAGCTTGAAGAAGATTCGGTCTTTCCTTTACTTTTCCAAGCGCTTCGTATATTTCAGCAGGATTATGCCCTAAGTTCAATGCGCCATAGGCTCCTAAAAAATCTATATATTTGTTGCCGTCACTGTCATAAACATAGCATCCTTCAGCTTTGACAAAGTTTTTATCGAAATTTATAAGGCTGAGCATCGATGCAAGGCCCGGATTTACATATTCTGAGTATAGTTTTCGTATATCATTTCGCGATAGTTTCTCCACATCTTCGATTTTGTACAACATGCGCCACACCTCTTTTTTTATTCTATTGAAATTATATATGAGTTGGCATGGCATGTCAAAATATGTTTTTATTAGTCGCTGTTTTCTACCAGCATATCAAATAAGGCAGGAGTTCCGCCGGTGTGAATAAAAATAATATTTGACCCTTTTTCAAAAAATCCTTTTTTAACCAAATCTATAAGGCCGGCCATAGCCTTGCCTGAATATACCGGATCTAATATTATTCCTTCAGTTTCAGCTGTGAATTTTATTGCCTCTACCCCTTGCCGGCTGGGCTTGCCGTATCCGCTTTCACCTATATATTCGTCAAAGACGGTTATGTCGTCAGGCAAAATTTCCAGGTCGGCTCCCAATAAAGATATAGAGTCTTGGGCAATTCTTGAAATGTCTTGCTTAAACACGCTTTTTTCTGAGTCAACGCTTATGCCAACAACTTTAGCATCCCTTTTCGCAAGGCGCACTCCTACTTCAAGTCCCGCCGATGTTCCTCCGGATCCCACCGCATTTACTATATAATCTATTCTTAAGTTTTGGCTGTCGGCCTGATTAAAAAGTTCTAAGGCGCAATCCACATATCCGCATGCTCCAAGGCCGACAGAGCCGCCAACAGGAATAAAATAAGGCTTTTTGCCTTTAGCTCTCAACTCATCCATTAGCTTATCAGCCTCTATGCCTATTTCATTATAACTTGACACATCAAAAAACCGCATATCGGCATTCATCAGCTTCTCTAAGAGCAAGTTGCCTTGGAATTGAGCAGGTTTTTTGCCTTTTAGCATTAAAATTACATCAAGGCCAAGTTTTCTGCAGGCGGCACAAGTCATTCGGGTATGGTTGGACTGAATGCTGCCTGTGGTTATTATTACATCAGCCTCTTTTTTTAGGGCATCGGCCAACAAAAATTCCAGCTTGCGGCCTTTGTTTCCCCCTATAGCAAGACCGGTGTTGTCGTCTCTTTTAAAATAAATATTCACGTCTCCCAGTTTTTTCGAAAGATTAGATGCCGGATCTAAATCCGTAGGCAATTGGCAAAGTTTAACGCGAGGTAAGTTTAAGCCTGTCATGTATTTCATCTTCTCCTTTTATATAATAGTAGTTCTTTCTAATTATATAGCTTTATGCTTTACACCCAAATACGCTTCTTGTACTGCAGGGTTTGATAAAAGTTCCTTTCCGGTGCCGGAAAGCACTATTCTTCCTGTCTCTAAGACATATGCATAATCTGCTATTTCCAAAGCCTTTTTAGCGTTTTGTTCAGCTAAAAGGATAGTCGTTCCTTGTTCTTTAACCTGCAGTATTGTCTTAAAAACCTCGCTTGTGTAAAGAGGCGAAAGGCCTAGGGAAGGTTCGTCTAAAAGGAGAATTTTTGGTTCGTTTCTAAGTCCTGTTGATAAAATATTTGAATTGTTCCCTTATATCACATCCCTTCACCTGGGCAGTTAGACAGATATTAAAACTTAAGCTTTCTCATTCTGGATAATGCTTCATCTATTCTGTCATCCGGTGTAGTAAGGGAAATCCTGAAAAATCCCTCCCCATATTCTCCATAAGCATTACCCGGAATCACTACTACGGCAGCCTTATCTACTAAATACTCTGCGAATGAGGCGGAAGTATACCCTTTAGGCACGCTCGCCCAAATATAAAAGGTTCCCTGGGGTAATTCAACGTCAAAGCCCATATCTTTTAAAGCTTTGAATACAAAGTTCCTTCTTTTTGTAAGTATGCGTCGGAATTCCTCCACGCTGTCTTGAGGTCCTGAGAGTGCCTCAACTGCGGCGCTTTGGATCGCTGTAAACTGCCCGGAATCTACATTAGTCTTTATTCTTCCCAATGCTTTGATTATGTCGTTGTTTCCTACGGCATACCCGATTCTCCAGCCTGTCATTCTGTAAGGCTTTGATAAAGAGCCCAGCTCGATAGCTACTTCTTTTGCTCCTTTTGCAGAAAGAATGCTTGGCGCTTTATAATCTTCGTAGATTATGTCTGCATATGCGCTGTCATGGCATATGACAATATCGTATTTCTTGGCAAATTCTATAGCTTCTTCAAAAAATTCTTTGTTGGCTACTGCCGATGTTGGATTATTTGGATAGCATAAAAACATTATTGTAGCTTTTTCGGCAATATCTTTATCAACTTTAGTAAAATCAGGCAAAAATTTATTTTCTTTAAGTAATGGCATCGTATATGGAATGCCGCCGGCAAAAAGCGTGGCTGTTTTGTATACCGGATATGCGGGATCCGGAATTAGAGCATAGTCATCTTCATCTATAAAGGCATAAGCAGTATTTACAATACCTTCTTTTGAACCAATAAGAGCCATTACCTCAGTATCAGGGTCAAGTTCTACTTCAAATCTTTTAGAATAATAGCGCGCTACGGCACACCGAAACTCATAAGAACCTTCATAGGCAGGATAACGATGGTAGGCAGGATTATGAATTTCTCTTTCCATAGCCTTTATTATATTTTCAGGAGTAGGTATATCCGGATCGCCAATTGCTAAAGTTATCACATCAATTCCTTTTTTTGTCAAATCTGCAACTTTTTTATCAATCTCGGCCGAAATATATGGCGGAACTTTTTTAATTCTTTCTGATATCTTCATCTTTGTTCCTCCTATTTTACTATGTCATTTAGCAAATTTTTTCAAGCTCTAAGCGTCCCTCGAAAACCTCCCGGGCAGGTCCCGTCATATACACTCTTTTATCATCTGTAAGTTCAATAAATAAGTCACCTCCGGGCAAAGTAACTTTTACTTGTTTTCCCGTAAAACCTTTTTCAAAGGCGGCAGCAGCAACTGCGCATGCCCCCGTGCCGCAAGCCATGGTAATGCCGCATCCTCTTTCCCATACACGCATTTTCAAATGGTCTTTTGAAATTACCTGAACAAACTCTACATTCGTCTTTAGCGGAAAAAGCGGATAGTTTTCTATCTTCGGGCCCCATTTTTCCAATGGAACCTTTTCAACATCATCCGTAAATATTACGCAGTGGGGATTGCCCATATCAACACCTGTTGCTTCAAATAAATTTTCATCTATTTTAATCTCAAGATTCTTTGCCTCTTTATCCGGCTCTCCTTCTACCGGAATGTCTTGATTTATAAAACTATAAGTTCCTATATCAACTTTAATAGCAGTAACAATATCATCCTTCATAATTATTTCCGGCCTTTGTATACCGGCTATAGTTTCAACCGTCATGTTTTTCTTGGCTACAATTCCTTTTTTATAGACAAAACTTGCAAAACATCTAACACCATTCCCGCACATAGGAGCTTCGCTGCCATCACTGTTTATGATCCTCATTTTTATATCTGCCGCATCTGACGGCAGCACCAGTAGTATGCCATCTGCGCCGACTCCAAAATGTCTGTCGCAAATTTTTTTGGCGTTTTTTATTATTGTCGGTATATCTTCCTCCAGGCCTTTTACAACTAAAAAGTCATTGCCTAATCCATGCATTTTTGTAAAATTCAAAATGTAGCCCTCCTTCTAAATATAATAATTTACAGCAATAATAATGCCAATCCTTTGATTGCCAAAATTTGCTTAAATCTGGGGTCTTTCCTGGATTGCTATAAAAATAAAAGTTCGGTTTTTCGGAATATGTTTATTAAATTTATTAACATATCCGGCAGTAAATCTTACTTTGCCGGGATTTCCGAAAAACCGAACTATGGTTCAGATATACGAACTAATTTTGTTTTTTATGAAAGAAATTATAAAATCATCTCACTTACCACGCATAATTATATTCTTTTATAGTAACTTACTCAAGAACCTTGGAGTATTTCTTAAAAAATTTTTCAGGTAAAAGAAAAAGAGGATTTTATCCTCTTTACATTTCAATATAAAACGAGACTCCTTCTTCTTCGTTTTTGGCATATATATTGCCGCCGTGAAGGGTTATTATACGCTGAACTATGGCAAGTCCCAAACCTGTTCTGCCTCTCGAACCTTTGTTGTATTTTTGAAAAAGGGCATCCATGATTTCAGGTTCGATATTGGGACCATCGTTGTAAATATGAAGAAGGAAGGAATTTTCGCCTTTAGGCTCCAGCTCTATGTCGATTCTGCTTTTGGCGTGGCGAATTTGGTTGTCAAGAAGATTTTCCAGGGCAACGCGCCACTGCTCTTTGTCAGCTTTTGTTTTGACGGGGGTAAGTTTTATCGACCAATCCAAGGCCTTTCGGTGCCAGCGGAGCCTTTCAACTACTTCTTTTATAAGTTCATCCAGCTGGAAGGTTTCTAGTGTCTGCTTATGTGTGGTAAGATAGTCAAGCTTTGTAAGGTACAGCAGGTTTTGAATAAGTTTTTGAAGTCTGTTGGCTTCCTCCTCGATAACCTCTAGTGTTCGGTTAAGGTCGCCCTTTGGAAATATACCGTCTTTTATGGCCTGTATATAGCTTTGAATCACCATAACGGGAGTCTTAAGCTCATGGGATATATTCTGCAGCAAAGACTGCTGGGCTTCATCTTGGAAAATCAGCTGCTGTCGGAGTTTTTCAACAGAATTCCCTAAACGGCCTATCTCGTCCTTTCGCTCAAGTTTTATCGGTTCCTGCCAGTCTCGATTTGCTAGCCTTTCCACACGTTTTTCCAAGATAACCAATGGTTTCGTAAGATACCTTGCCAGTGCCAGTGACGGCAGCCAGCTTAGGATGAACGCAAAACCCATTATAGCTGCAAGTTTCTTAAAAAGGGTTTTCACAAGATCTTCTCTATAAGTATCCCACATATATGATACAAGATAAACATCCCGGCCCATGAGTTTGCCTCTTGTGATTACATAAAATATTCTTCTATTGTTTATCTGGCCGCTGTATTGGCAGCTTTCCTCGGTTTGGCTTTTGGCTTCATTAATTATTTGTTCCAGTATTTCTCTTGGCGGAAGTATCAGAAGATGCTTTACAGCGCCTTCCGGAATCTCGGAAGGTTCTATAGGATTTGATATTCCCGGAGACATTATGGTATAGTTTTCCTTCAGTACTATAAAATGATTGACCGTACGTATATCGTCTTGAGGCGGCCGGTTTAGTATTCTGCTGGACTCCCACTCTTCCTTTGTCGTCTCGTCGGAAAAGCGCTCAAGGACCATGCCCTGCGCGCTTTCAATAGTTGCGTAGACTTCATTGGTGAAAAATTCCCTAAGGGTTGCAGGAAGCAAAATACACAGAAGGAGCATTCCTGTAATGAAATAAAGTAACTTTTGAAAAAAGAAGAGCCTTGAAGTAAAATTTGAAATGTGAGTTGCAAAACCACAAATCAAATTTTACAGGAGGCCCTTCAACATGAAGTATACACAAAACTACAAAATATCGCAAGTAACAGAAACCACATTAATCATTGGAGTCGACATTGCAAAGAAAAAACATTACGCCCGAGCCTTTGATTGGAGAGGCATGGAATATGGTAAATTAATAAGCTTCAGAACAGACAAAAGAGGATTTAAACAATTCCAGGAATGGGCAAAAAAGACCGCCATAGAGGCAGGAAAAGACAACATCATAGTTGGCATGGAACCTACAGGCCATTACTGGTTCACCTTTGCCTCTGAAATAAGCAATAACAACATGAAGATGGTCCAAGTTAACCCATACCATGTCAAAAAAACAAAAGAACTGGATGACAACACACCCAGCAAAAATGACCGAAAAGACCCCAAAACAATAGCAATGCTTGTAAAAGACGGAAGATACCTGATACCATACTTCCCTAAAGGCATATATGCTGAAATACGGAAAGCATATGAAATAAGAGAAACCCAGCTGCAAAAAATATGGGCAATAAAAAACAAAATACAAAGATGGCTAGACATATACTTTCCAGAATTTGCACAAGTCTTTAAAAACTGGGAAGGAAAAACAGCGCTGATAACCCTGGAAAAATTCCCAACACCAAAACAGATACTAGAACTTGGAGCAGAAAACATACTTTTAGTCTGGAGAGAGCAAGTCAAACGCGGTGTAGGGATAAAAAGAGCACAAACGCTCTTAAAAGCAGCGGAAGAATCAGTAGGTATACAAGAAGGCCTTGAAATGGCAACATACGAATTACAATATATCCTCAAAGAATATAAAGCAGAGCTAAAAGCAAAGCAAGCTACGGAAGCAAAAATAAAAACAATAGCAAACCTAATACCTGGAATAAACAAGATACTAAAAATAAAAGGTATAGGGATAATCACAGCAGCAGGATTTATAGCAGAAGTAGGGGACCTAACCCGCTTCAGCCATCCAAAGCAAATAATAAAACTAGCGGGATTAAATCTACGAGAAAACAGCTCGGGAGAGCATAAAGGGCAAACTACAATCAGCAAACGCGGCAGAAAACGATTAAGAGCCTTGCTATTTAGAGCAATGCTCCCATTAATAGCAAAAAACGAAGAATTCAAGCAGCTTCACAAATACTATACCACTAGGGCGGTAAACCCCTTAAAAAAGATGCAATCAATTACAGCCTTATGTGGAAAACTCATAAGAATACTTTATACCATCATAACGAAAGACATAGAATATGATCCAAATAAAATGCTTCAAGATATTCACAGGCCTGAAGTTATGACTCAAGCATCATAAGAAGGATATTAAAAAAGGCTTTCAGCAAATGCAATATAAATCATAATATCCAATTCTCTATTAGAATTGAACCTTGATAACAGTGAGCCGGATGAGTCAGCAGGAATTTTAACCGTTAGGGCATGACCCAGCAAAGGAGCTTGGCTGACGTCCACCTCATGGGAAGGCTGAACGAAGGAATTTAGGCTACGAGCCAGTGAGACATGGGAGGTTTCGCCCCCTGAGAGTAAGTGGATTCCCTAGTGCCATAATATGGAAGATGAACGCGTCTTTATTTCAGCTACCGCATACCTTCCATATATCAACAGAAATGTTATATTCAGCCATATTCCCTTATGAGCGCTCGCTGATACCCTGGTGAAATTCTAAGAATGAGTGAGAAATATCAAGAAAATAAAAGATTATAGAAGGAGAGTTATGCAAAGGGTGATTATCGCAAATACAAGCCAAATTTGCAGGGAAAGGGGAAGATTTTTCATGACTTCACCAGCCTATAACCGTATCCGTAAATTGTCTCTATATTAAGGTAGGGAAGTTTTTTCCGAAGCCGCCTTATTAAATCATCTACCACTCTGTCTGAGCCGAAGTAGTCAGTGCCCCATACTGCCGCAAGTATCTGCTCCCTGGATAGGGCTATTCCCTGGTTTTTTATAAAATACAGTGTTATGTCGAACTCCTTTGATGTCAGATCTACTGTCTCATCGTTTGTTTTGACGGTTCTGCTTGCCTCATTTATTGTATAAGGGGGAACATTGTAAATCTGAAGGCCGGGGCTGTAAATCCGCTCCAGCAAATTCCTGCACCTTATAACGAGCTCTCTGGGGAGAAAAGGCTTTGCCAGATAATCATCGCTGCCCAGCTCAAGGCCTACCACTCTGTCGATATCCGCATCTCTTGCAGAAATGAAGATGATGGGGGTGGCAGGGGAAGCCTTTTTTATTTCCTGAAGGAGATGATAACCGTCTATATCAGGCAGCATTATATCCAGTATCCATAAATCAGGAGGATCCTTTATGGCATCCTCAGCCTCGCTGCCGGTTAGGAATGAAGAAACCTGCCAACCTTCCTTTTCAAGATATGAAGTGAGCACTAAATTTAAGTTTTTGTCGTCTTCCACTAAATATATGCGGTAAGACATAAATTTTTCACCTCTCCCAGCCGGATTTATTCATAGCGCAGGGCTTCAATCGGCTTTAAGCTGCTTGCCTTATTGGCAGGATAAAGTCCAAAGAAGATACCCACCAGCATCGAAAAGCCAAAGGCAATGGCCGTCACCGAATACGTGGTTTTTGCCGTTATTCCTATAACTTGCGCTATACCTCGGCTCATTAAAATTCCGACGATTATGCCTATTACTCCGCCGATGCCGCTGAGCACTAAGGATTCTATGAGAAATTGGCTCAATATGTCCCGCTTTCTAGCGCCAAGAGCTTTTCTTATTCCTATTTCTCTTGTGCGCTCAGTTACAGACACCAGCATTATGTTCATAATACCTATGCCGCCAACCAGCAGTGATATCGCCGCAATGCCGCCCAACATCATGGTAAGCGTTGAAGTGGTTTCGTTTAGCGTATCCAGCATTTCAGTCTGGCTGAAAATCCGATAAGCTTGGAAATCACTATTGGTATCTGTCTTAAATATCCTGGAAAGTTTTACAGATATTTCTTGAGTGGCAAGGTCTACGGTATCTTCTGACGCTGCCTGCATATATATTGTCCTTACGCCTCGGTTTTGCAGGAGCCTTTCAGCTGTAGTAACAGGGATGTATATGTCTTCATCATTGGAGCCCATCATGGAGCTGGAGGATTCAAGGATGCCTACTACTTTAAAAATCTGTCCGTTAATCTTTATTTCTTGTCCTACAGGGCTTACCAGGCCGAAAATATCCTCAGCTATCCCCGGGCCCAAGATAGCAATCTTCTGGCGCATGTAAACATCGGCGGATGTTATAAATCTGCCTTCTGCCAGTTTGTAGTTTCGTATGCCCAAAAACTCTTCATTTGTCCCCTGAATCTGGGCGGTAGTATTTTTATTGCCGTGCTTTACGGTTGCGCTGCCGTTCATAATCGGTGCTACTGCGCTGATATAAGGACTTTCTCCAAATTCCATCGCTTCTTCATAACTTAAAGTGGTATTTGCTCCTCTGCCCGTTATATTTACAGTAAGTAAATTGGAACCTAGGCTTTGAATCTGCTCAGTTACTTGGGAGGTGGCGCCTTGGCCTATAGATACCAGCGCAATTACCGAAGTTACGCCTATGATTATGCCCAGCATTGTCAAAAAGGAGCGCAGCTTGTTGTCAAGAATGCCCCGCATTGCTATTTTTATGGTCTGCAGTATATCCATTTAACCTGCCACCTTTACATCTTCTATTATTTTGCCGTCCTGAATATGGACATTTCTTTGAGCCTGCTTTGCGATGTTTATGTCGTGGGTTATAAGGATGACGGTTTTTCCGCTTTTGTTAAGTTCCTTTAGTATCTGCATAATCTCAGTGCCGGACTTTGTGTCCAAGTTGCCTGTAGGCTCGTCTGCAAGGATTACGGGAGGATCTGTAGATAAGGCTCTTGCTATGGCAACTCTTTGCTGCTGGCCTCCGGAAAGCTCCTTGGGTTTATGATGTATTCTATCGCCCAAGCCCACCATTTCCAGCATTTTGACAGCCCGTTCCCTTCTTGCAGGGCCTTTTTTGCCTGCATAAGTCAGGGGCACTTCTACGTTCTCCACTGCATCCAGCTTAGGCAGCAGGTTGAAGCTTTGAAATACAAAACCTATGTGCTTGTTCCGTATAACCGCAAGCTGGTCATCGCTGAGCTTTGACATATCCTTGCCCTCAAAAAGATAACTGCCTTCGGTGGGAGTGTCCAGGCATCCGAGAATGTTCATTAATGTAGATTTTCCCGAGCCTGACGGCCCCACTATTGCTATAAATTCGCCTTGTTCTATCCCAAGTGTTATGCCATCTAATGCATGCACTTCAGTGTCTCCCAGTTTATATATCTTATAGATATCCTCAAGTTGTATCAGCATTTAACTACCCCCGACCACTGGGCGCAGGGCCTTCGGTTGGCGCAGGACCCATCGGCATCATTTCGTTTTGTCGCTGGTTATTCGAGGTTGAAGTGCTGGCGGCATTAGATAAGAGCACTGTATCGCCTTCATTTAAACCACTGACGATTTCTACGTATTCATCATTGCTGATTCCTGTTTTTATTTCTACCATATTATTTGCGGTCGAAGTAGCATTTGATGTCTTATTGACATTTTTGGAGTTTGCAGTCTTGTCGGCAGAAGATGAAGTATCGCCTTCAGCGGATGCAAGCATCACATAGGTCTTGTTATTTCGGTACTGGATGGCAGTTATGGGGAGCATAAGCACATCTTGCTTGTTTGCAATGATCATCTCAACATCCACTGTCATACCGGCTTTTAGCTCGTCTACTTTATCAGTGGTTATCGTAACATCAAATGTAGAAACATTGTTCTGGCTTGTGCCTTGTTCTGCAATCTTTTCAACCTGACCTTTAAATACTTTATCAGGCACCGCCTCTGCCGTGATATTTACCGGCATGCCTACGGTTATGTTATTTATGTCCAGCTCGTCTACAGGAAGCACAACCTGCATCTTTGCATAATTTACGATAACCGCAGCCGGTTCGCTGCTTGAACTTGAAGAAGTAGACGGTCTTATAAGGTCGCCTTCCCGAACGTTTTGCTCTATGATGGTTCCATCTATCGGAGCATATACCAGAAGATTTTCCAGCTCGGATCTTTTCGACTGAAGGTCTAGCTGTGCTTGCTGAAGGCTTAGCTGCTGCTTTTCAATATTTGTATTTATATCTTCCAAATCAAGGGAGAATAATTTTTGGCCCTTTGTGACAATTTGGCCTTCTTCAATATAAACGTTATTGACTTTAGATGATATTTCAGATTTTACTTCCACTGCATCCAAAGGCTCTATCAGTGCTTGTTCCATGCCTTCCTCTTTACCGCTGTCTGTTATTACATAGCCCTTAACGCTGGTATCTGATCCTTCCACATAATAGTTGCCGTCGACTGTTATGGTCACATAGTAATAAATGCTCCCATAAGATGTGCGCGTCCCGACGGTGTCTATTTTTGTAACAACACCGTCAATGGTGTATATAGGATCTATAAACATAATTTCAGCTTTTTGTCCTATCTTCATTTTACTTGTTTGCGAAGAAAGAAATGGAACTTTAACCTGGCATTTGTCCTGATTTTGTATAGTAGCCACAACTGTGTTTGCATTTACCGAATCGCCGACTTTAATATCGACTGATTTTACGACTCCGTCAGCCGGAGCATAAATCACAGCCTTTTCTTTTTGCTTTAAGGCGTCTTGAAGATCTATCTGCTGCTGCTTAAGAGAGAGCTCTGCTTTTTGAAGGCTGATTGCAAGGTCTTCATTAGACAATTCATAAAGCAAATCGCCTTCTTTAACCACATCTCCTTCATTGAAGTAAACTTTTTTAACTGTGCCGTCTACTTTTAAATTAATTGTTTCCTGCTCCATTGGCTCAAGGGTGCCGGAATCCTTAAGTACAACTTCCAGATTCCCCCGGCCTACTACAGCAGTAGACAGCCGTTGGGCTGCCGCAGTCCCCCTTGAGCTGCTTTTCTGTTTCCATAAATATCCTGCAAAAACCACTGCAATAATAACAACACAAATTATTGCTATTTTCATAACTTTCTTTGACAACCGCTTTTCCTCCCCTGCTCAATTCTTTAAGATTGAGTTAATTTTACTTGAGGAAAACGGATAAAATACGATTAAATTATGGGATTTTGTGAAAAGCTACACTGAACCCATTTTTCCAAGCAAGTCTTCAATAAACTGCCTGGCGGTTCTTCCGGAGCGGCTGTTGTGCCAAAGTTCCCATTTTAGCGCAAGCTCCCTTAGTTTGTTAGGTTCTATGTCAACACCCTTGCTTTTTGCTATGCCTTCTACAATTTCCAGATATTTTTCTTTGTCAGGGGAAAGATAGACTACGGTTATGCCGAAGCGGTCAGAAAGAGAAAGTTTTTCTTGAAGGGTATCCTGAGATTTTAGCTCATCTTCTGCCCTGTCGCTGTGATATTCTCTTACCAAATGGCGGCGATTGGATGTGGCGTATATAAGGACGTTTTCCGGAGAGGGTTCCAGACTTCCTTCAAGTATTGCTTTTAGATATTTGTATTCGGTTTCGTGTTCTTCAAAAGACAAATCATCTACAAATATAATAAAGCGGTAAGGCCGTTTTTTAAGGATTGACACTATATAGGGGAGGTCCCTCAGCTGGTCTTTTGTAACTTCTACCATTCTCAGGCCTTCCTCTCCGAATTCATGCACCAATGCCTTTATGGTAGATGATTTACCGGTTCCTCTGTCACCATAAAGCAGCATATTGTTTGCTCCCAAACCTTTTACAAATTGGCGGGTGTTGCGCAGGACTTCATTCTTTTGTTCTTCATATCCTATTAGGTCGCAAATTCTGATGGGGTCAGGCTCCGGAATTCCTACAAGCCTTCCTTTTTCTCCTGTGCCTACCCATTTAAATGCCCGATACTTTGCAAAATCTCCACATCCCATATTATTGTAGAATTTTGCCAGCACATTTATGTTTGCATCCCAAATAGGCGAGCTGTTAAGCAGTATCTTAATTTCCTGTCTTTTGCCATAGTAGGTTTCAGGGTAGGGAAGGGTGGAGGCGCCCTTCATGGAACACATAATAGTAAAATCTTGCCCTGCTTTTTCTTTTATATATGCTTCAATAGGCGAAAAATCGAAGTCGTGAAGTATCTGAAGATGTGCCATATCTTTTTCAACAAGTCTTCTTAATGGCTCTTCCACATCATTTAAATCTTGCCGTTCGCACCGCAGGCTGAAAGGATTCTCATCCAGAAGTATAAGGTTTAAAATGTGATTTTGCCAGAGATTTCCCACCAGCGGCTCATTGTATGCCGCAGTTTCTCTAAGAAGGCTTGAAATAAATTCGTGGGATTTTGAAACCGCTACAATTGCCGCTTCTTCATTGAATATGCTTTCAAGCATATCAAGATATTCTCTGATGATATCATCATCTAGAATGCTGCGGTAAACCGTAAGGGATTGGGCTGTTGTTTGAATATCAAATATTTGTTGTTGAATTTTGTTCATTGCTATCTCCTTCCAACATATCTTAATTAGTTTCTGTGTATAAGATGCTTTGGGACTTTGCCGCATCTATCTGACCTATATTTATCACGGTCGTGAAAACACCGCTGCCCTTATTTTCTGCAACTACCCTGCCCCAGGGATCTATCACTATAAAAGCTGCTTGTTTCTCAAATTGATTCAGAGCTACTATAAAAAACTGATTTTCGATAGCCCTTACAATATTTAAAAGCTTCCAGTAAATTTCCTTGGACTTGGGCCATGCGCCTAAAACAAAAAGCACTTTCGCGCCTAGAGCAGCTGATTGCTTTATTGCCTCGGGAAATTTCAGATTAGAAATCGGAGCAATGCCGCAGCACACCCCGTCTACGCTAAACACCATCGTTTCATCCTTTGCTTCGCAAGACTTTGTACAACTTGCGATGATATTCCCATTAGGGTCAGCAGCATAAACCTTGTTGAAAATATCAAAGGAAATTACAGTGGTTCGGCACCTTGCAGCAGTGTTTTTTAATAACTCTACTGTCGGGTCAAAGCTTGTATTTATGTGCTGAGTCGAAAAAATTCTTGGCACCACAAGAATATTAGGCCTTTTTTTCTGACTTACGGCTTTTGCCGCAAGGTTTTGTATTTTGCCTGCCGCAAGATTTATATCTTTAAATGTCGGTTCTGTTTGCAGCAATGATATTTTAAGCTCAATGTCTTCCATTTGCACCAGCTTCCTTTTAAAAAAAATCGGCTAAAAATCTTTATTTCGATTATATCACAAATTTTGTCTTATTTACTAAGAAGGAGCAATGTGATAGGATACTGATAGTATATGCCTTATCTTGAAAGGAGTACTTGCCATGCACTGTTTTAGACTATTATTATTGAAAAAGCCGCTGCTCGTTTTGCTTTCTTTTTCTATTTTCGCTTTAGGTTTTCCTTTTTCTGCCCTTGCCGCCACAGATGATGGGAAAAATTCTGCGGCTGTGCTCTGCTATCATCACATAGTTCCCGATGAAGAAGCAGCAGAAACAAAAAGCGAAGCTACGATTTCTGTTTCAGAATTCGAAGAACAGATGAGGTATCTTTACGACCACGGTTATTATACGGCTAGTTTAACCGATATAGAAAACTTTCTCTACTTTAATAAACAGCTGCCTGAACGCACTGTTTTAATTACATTCGACGACGGATATGAGTCTAATTATACATATGCTTACCCTATCTTGAGGAAATACGGCCTTCACGCAGTTATTTTTCTTATCGGAGGCGCGATAGAAACTCCATCTTCCGGGACAGCAAGCATACCAAAGCTTTCCCTTGATGAAATAAAGGAAATGTCAGAAAGCGGATTTATTGAATTTGGAAGCCACACATTTAACGCTCACTACCTGCTGGATAAAAAATCAGCCTTTGTAGAAATGAGCCTGGATGAAATCACTAAAGATTTTGAAGACATGAAGGATTTTTTTGACAAGGCAGGCGCTCCAAAGGTTTTGAGTATAGCTTATCCATATGGACAATATGATGACAAAATAGTTACTTCCGCGGTAGTTGAGGGGTATAAGCTGGGGTTCACTGTTACTTCCGGCTTTATATATCAGGATTCTTCTCCTATGACTTTAAATAGAATAATAGTTCCGCCGGGAATCGGTTTGGATAAATTCAAGACTTTAATTAACGATACATCCGAAGCCCTTCCTGAATACTATAACGGTTCCATTGTACTGCGTATAGATTCTGTCACCGCATATCTGGGAAAACAACCGGTTCCTTTAGATGCAGCTCCGACTTACGCGGACGGCAAACTGGTTGCGCCGCTTAATTTTTTCAAAGACGTGCTTAAATGGGATATTTTATGGGATAATAATACAAATAAGGTGGCAAGACGCATCACCACAAGGGAAGATGTATGGTTCCTGCTTCCGACTTATCTTTCAAGGGGACAGGTTATGGTGCCTGTAAGGGAGCTTGCAGAAAAAATGGGTCATCAGGTTATCTGGCATCAAAACGATAAAACGGTAGAAATAAAATGAGGTGTGAAGTATGAAAAACCAAAAACTTGCGCGTATCGATAAAATCCTTGCCGCCAGCGGCTATGGCAGCAGAAAGGATGTTAAAAAGTTAATAAAGGCAGGAGAGGTTTTGATAAACGGTAAGGTTGCAGGCGATGCAGGGGATTTAGTAGATCCCCAGGCAGATGAAATAACGGTATCAGGTGAACCGGTACTCTTTGAGGAGAATATATACATTATGATGAACAAGCCCTATGACGTAGTATCATCCACTCGCGACGAATACGAAACAACAGTCATTGACTTGTTGGAAGGAGAGTACTTTCATAGGAAGTTGTTTCCCGTAGGAAGGCTGGATAAAGATGCAGAGGGCCTTATATTTCTTACAGACGACGGCAAGTTAGCTCATCGGCTGCTGTCGCCAAAGCATCATGTGGCGAAAACATATTATGTGAAGGTTCGGGGAGCTTTAGATGAAGAAGATGTTAAGGCTTTTGCAGGCGGCATAGAGCTTGAAGATTTTACCGCTCTTCCGGCAAAACTTGATATTTTAAAATCGGGTAGTATCTCCGAGGCTTATGTAACTATATATGAGGGTAAATTTCACCAAATAAAGCGCATGATGAAAACCCGGGGCAAAGAGGTTTTATACCTAAAGCGGCTGTCCTTAGGGCCTCTGAACCTTGATGAGGAATTGGAGCCCGGAATGTGGCGAAAACTTACGAAGGAAGAAATAGATTCGCTTAAGGAAATTTAAGGATAAGAGCGTGAAAATCTCCGGTAAAAGCATTTTAGCTTACTGCCGGAGATTTTTATTCCTTCTAAAATAGAATTGATGAATTTATACTTTTTATGTCTCTACAGCCTGTAAGAATCATGGCTTGCTTTAGCTCATTTGCCATGGTTTCCAGCACCAACTGCACACCTTCGGCGCCGCCGCCAAAAGCACCGATGATGACAGGTCTTCCTACAAGCACTGCATCAGCGCCAAGGGCAAGGTACTTTAATACATCGGTGCCCGAGCGCACTCCTCCGTCTGCAAGAATCGTAATCTTACCTTTCAACTTTCGGGCTATGTCAGGAAGGACTTGGGCTGCACCAGGGGTGCTGTCCAGTATCCGCCCGCCGTGGTTAGAAACAACTATTGCAGCAGCGCCTGCTTCTTTGGCAAGTTCTGCTTCATCTGTTGTCATGATGCCCTTTACTATAAATGGCAGAGAAACCGATGAAATGATTTCCTTTAGTTCATCTACGTTTTTAGGACTTACCGGCTGGCCCATTAAAGCCATGGTTACAAGTCCTGCTCCGTCAATATCCATGCCTACCGCAGGTGCCTTTATTTTTTCGGCCTGTTTTGCCATTTCGATTATTTTTGGGTTTTCTCTAGGCTTTATAATCGGAATCCCATGGCCTTCGGCTTCTTGAATCGCTTCGATTCCGGATGTGTAAAATACGGGATTTCCTCCGTCGCCGCACATGCCAACAGTTCCGGCACTCTTACTCCCTGATATTACCATGCGAATGTACTCCGCCTCCGGCACAGCTCCGCCCATATTGTATTCAGAGCCGGTTATAGGCGCTGATAAAATCGGCATTGAAAGGTCTATACCTAAGATGTTTGTAGAAATATCAGGATCCTTCGCATCATGTATCGTCCTAAGATTAAGTTTTACATCGGCAAGAGCCTTAACATTTGCCGTAAAAGCTGAACCCGTGCCTATTCCGCCCATTCCGGGCACTTCGCCGGCGCATGCTATCCCGTCGCAAGTTTTGCATACCCTACAGTAGCCTTTCATCTTTTCTCGAGCCGCTTGTCTTATTTCTTTAAGATTCACTTTTATTGCCCCCAATTTATGTGTGATTAATATTATGCATATGTCAACTTATTTTACTTCGACATAAGGAGGCTATTTTCCTTCAAGTTCTTCTTGCCAGTGTTCAACTATTCCTTTTGGAGAATAGCAAAACAGCATTATCATGTCTTCGTTTGAGGTATTTTCCAGAAGATGAGTAGAATCGGAGTCAATGTAGATATAGTCTCCGGCTTTTACATCAGCGGTTTCATCATTTACGTGCATTTTGCCCGTTCCCCTTAATATAACATATACTTCTTCTTGATGATGCCGGTGAAGGGGAACAGAACCTTGAGGGAAAATCGCCACATAACCCATTACAAAGCCTTCCGCCTCTATCGGAGCTCCGGGACCTACCATTACCCGAGTAAGCCTTCCTGCCGGAAACTTTGTGCCTGTAATATCAAAGATATTGTTTATCTTCACAGCAGCCGCCTCCCATATCTATTTTAAAACTTTCAAGCCTAATAGTTTTCCTACCTCTGTCAGTTGCCTTTCCCAATTTCCAAAGGTTACAATCTGATGACACCCAAGAAGATTGTCGATGAAGCTGCTCATGGAGTCCGGCTTTATTCGGAGCTGAGTTCGGCAGGTAGGGGTAGGAGGTGTATTAAGAGTTATACCCGTGCTTACAGAAAGGGAGCTTAGATTATTTCCTATGCGGGTTATGGTTACGGGAACTCCTTCTTCTATGAGTGCCTCAGGACTTACGCCGATACCGCTTTCATGGTGATTTCTCAAGATATAAGGAAGTGGCTTGTCTTCCAAAAGAAGGGGTGAAGTACAGTGAGAAAGTCTTAAGACATCATTTTTTTCAAGCATCGGATTTGCCATCCAGGATGGTTTGTCCGTAAGGGCTTTCATCATAAAAAGCGTTACCGCAGAATCCATATCCCCTTCGCAAGCGCCGATGAAATCCCTGCTGTCGTTTAACATACTTAAAGCAATACAGCTTGTGGTACCAAGCTCCCTTAAAAGTGTAAAACAGGCTATGGCTATGCCATCGCCGTTGTATTTGCGCACCAGCTGATAAATCGCTACTGCAAGTCTGGAAGCTGCAAGGATGTCTTGTTTTTTAGGCTCAATGATTTCTTTTGCGTTTTCTATCCATTTATTTGAAATTTCTTTTGCATCTTCATCTGTAATAGATTCATAAATCCTATATAATTCCTCTAAGGTAACGCCTATAAAATCCATGCCGGTTTTTTCTTTTATCTTCTCAAAGGAGAGGCAGCTGCTTATAACCCAATCTTCTGTAACCCCTGCAAGAAGGATGACAGCTTTTTTCATCCGATCTGCAGTCTGTATTATCTGCAATAAATCAAGTATTTCAGATATCTCAAGAGACAACGCCGCAGGTTTTCCCTGCCGCTTTATAACGCTGTAGACATCTGCCGCAGCCGGCGCTGCATTTGCTTCAAGAAGCCGATAGGCAGTTTCTTGATCCAGCAGTCCCGGTTCATAAGCCGCCAATATGCCGATGCCCTCGAAACTTTCAGCAGCCTTTATCATCCATGGTTGAACAGCGCCGCTTGCCGGCACAAAAAGCCCGAATCCCTTGTGTTTCTGATTTAAAAAATTTTCCAACTCAGAACCGCTAGTAATGCTTATATTTTCCACTATAAGTCCCGGATCAGTTTCGTGAAGAATTCCACTTATATTATTGGTGACGCTTGAAATCATTTTCTGCCTTTCCACATCATTTGGAAAGTAGCGGGGTTCTGTAAAAACTATGAGATGCAGCGGCAGACGGTATTTTA
The DNA here is from genome assembly GCF_001896645.1 of Tepidanaerobacter sp. EBM-49. Classification (NCBI taxonomy): domain Bacteria; kingdom Bacillati; phylum Bacillota; class Clostridia; order Thermosediminibacterales; family Tepidanaerobacteraceae; genus Tepidanaerobacter; species Tepidanaerobacter sp. EBM-49. The sequence continues at coordinate 58,037 of NZ_MPPE01000055.1, read as the reverse complement.
GTGCATACATTTTATCACTCCAAACAGGCTTTAATATATATTGCTATTTTCCCTATAGCTCCTCCAGACATTTTCAAAAAAATCTTCATCCTTTGGAAGGGGTCGAACTTTTCGCCAGTTAAATTCGCATTCTCCATTTTTGTATATCCCTTCCTGAACCATATCTCCGATAGTACCGTCGTCTAGAGTAAATCTAAAGACATCAGGGAGGCTTTCATAAGGCTTTATACCATCTTTGTCGGTATAAAGAGCTGAGCCTCGGCTTTTACCACCGTATTTTATATAATCTTCCATGGCTTTCAGGTAAACATACTGGCTCAAAAGCATATCATAAAGGCGATAGGCCCTTGGAAGCTCTCTATAAGAAGAAATCTTTACAATCTCCTTGAAACTCTTAAGTTCGTTTTTTGTTTCTGCCGCAGCTTGAACAATTTCCTCCATGCTGCGTATAATCCCCCCAAATCGGCTCATCCGTTTTGCAGCCCTATTCCAAATTTCATTTACGGTATCGCTGTTTGAAAGAAGCTTACCGCCCAAGCCGATAGAGTCTGCGATAGCCGGCAATGCTTTCTTTATAAATTCCTCTATATACGGCGCATCGCCTTTTCGATTCGCTGCAATATACTGAGCCGCCCTGGTAGAGCCTACCTGGCCGGCATTTAGCGCTGTGCCTCCCGGCCTATATACTCCATGGCTTGCGCTGACTTCTCCCACTGCAAAAAACCCTTCGATATTCGTCTGCCACCAATTGTCAATCGAAAGCCCGCCGTTATTGTGTTGAGCGCATACGGCAACTTCTAAAGGCTCTTTTGTAAGGTCTACGCCTTTTCCCCTGTAAAACTCTACAGCGGGTTCGTTCATGCGAAGAAGTCTGTCTATAGGTTTTCCGAAGGCTGCTCCGGCCTTTTCCAAGTAATCCCTTGCCTCCGGCGAAAGAGTGCTAAAATCTATATCGGCTCCTGCCGGATTTTGCCTAAAGTCGAGAAAAACCCTTCGCCCTTTAATGCAAGTTTCTATATACACTAAAATATCTATAATAGATGAACCGTCTTCTACCTTTCTTACGTCAAAAGGCCATTGATAGCCTTTTAGAAACACCTTTGAAAGCATGTCTGCCTTATCCGCAAAAAAGTCAAGCAAAAATTCTCTTTCATCGCCGCCATTTTTATCTTGTGAAATAAATCGCGGCAGTGCCTGCATATAAGTGCCTGATACATTCCACCTGGGCTTTACTGATGATATGCCATACTGCCACTCCGTAAGGTTTTTCCCCATGATGCCTGCTTCAAAGGCAATGCCTGATGCTCCTTTTTGGCTGAAGGGATAAACCGCATCTGCATACATGCCGGCAGGGCCTCCTGTGGCATAAATAACATTTTTACAATTAAAAAGCACGTATCTTTTATCAGGGTCGTGAAGGTTCTGAAGGTCCAGGCATAAAAGGCCTAACAACTTATTTTTGTCAGTAAGGATTTTAATTACTTGCATCTTGTCAAAAATCCTGATATTTTTTTGCTTTACTGCCTTCTCTAGGCACTCTGTCATATATTTTGAGGTATAAGGACCTGCTGATGTGGCTCGCCTCTTTGGGTCATGATCTGTTTTGTAGCCGATATATTCCCCATATCTGTTGTGGGGAAAAGGAACCCCCAGCTCCGCCAGTTTCAAAAAGCACCTTGCGGAAAGCGCTGCCTCACAAAGGGCTATATCTCCATCTACGCATTGGCCGTTAAATAGGGTTTTTGCAAGGTCATATACCGAATCCGGCTCACTGCCTGCAAGGGTCAGCTTGTAATAGGTTTGTTTGTCAGAACCTGTGTTGCGCGATGTGCCTGCTTTTAAGTTTTCTGTAATTATCGCAATATCGGTCTGGCCCAAAGAAAACAGCCTGTCTGCCGCATTAAGGCCTGCAGCCCCTGTGCCGACCACCGCTGTATTAAGCGAATAAATTCTGATACCATGGCCGTTTGCCCTAATAGACGATTCCTTCATAACATTCCCTCGCTTTTTCACGCTTTACTTTTTTACAGCCTCTGGATATGAAATCCGCCATCCACATCAATATAGCTGCCGGTTGTGTATAAAAACTTGCCGGAGCAAAAGGCCGAAACCGCCTGTGCCACATCTTCCGGCAAGCCCCAGCGTTTAATCGGAAAAAGTCCCTGTTCAATAAGCTTATCGTATTTTTCTTTTGCCTGAGCAGTCATTTCCGTAGCTATAACGCCGGGCCTTACTTCATATACAAATACGGCCTCATCTGCCAGCCGATCGGCATATAGTTTTGTAAGCATTGAAACTCCCGCTTTAGAAATGCAGTATTCTCCTCTATTTATAGAAGAAACCGTCGCAGAGCAGGAAGATATATTTACAATTATGCCTCTTTTGGATTCTACTATGTCTTGCTTTATCATCTGTTTTGCCACAAGCTGTGTCATAAACATAGTGCCCTTTGTATTTATTCCCACAACCCTGTCAAAGCTTTCTTCGGTCATCTCAAGAAGATCTCGGCGCACAGCAGGAGCCACGCCGGCATTGTTTACCAACACATCTATCCTTCCAAATTTTGAAACGGTTTCCTCTACACATCTTTGCCTGTCTTGGGGGCTGTCAATTCCGCCTTGAATATAAAGATAGTTAATGCCTTCTGCTAAAAGAATGTCAAGATTTGACTTATATGCCTCTTTAGGGCTTCTGCCCAGTATCACAACATCATATCCGTCTTTGCCCAGCTGATGGGCTATTGCAAAACCTATTCCACGGCCTCCGCCTGTAACAATCGCTGTTTTTGCCATACGCATACTCCTTTTGAATAAATTTATGGATTTAAGACAATCTTAATTGAATTTGAGTTTCTGTCCAGTGCTGTTTCAAGGGCCTGCTGTAAGTCTTCCAGCTTGAATTTATGTGTTATGAGGCTTTTAAGGTCAATCTGCTGTGACATTTCAAGGGCTACCGGGAAATCCCAGCAATAGCCTTGAGACCCCTGGACTTTTATTTCGTGAGTTATGAAGCGGGATGCAGGAATGGTTATGTTTGGGTTTTCAAATATGCCGACAACTGTTGCAAGACCGTTTTTCCTAAGAGACAGAAGGGCTTGATTAAATGTTGTTTCAAGGCCTACACATTCAAAGGCCTTATCTACCCCAATTCCCGATGTTAAATCCTTTACGGCCTCTAATACATCTTCCCTGCCTGAATTTATGACATTTGTCGCTCCAAGTTTTAGCGCCATTTCCAAACGGCTTTTGGAAAGATCGGCAACTGTCACACCGGTAGCTCCGTTTTTCCTGCAAAGGGCCGCGACCATCAATCCTATGGCTCCGGCACCGATTACAAGCACCTTTTCGCCCAGCTTTATATCCGCCCTGCGCACTGCGTGAACTGCAACGGATAATGGCTCTATCAATGCTCCTTCGTCATAGGAAAGATTTGGAGGCAATTTGTAGACGAAGGGTTCTCGAACCGTAATATAGTTTGCCATGGCTCCGTCTCCCATGCGGTAGGTAAAGCTGAGGTTTTCGCAGTAGCCGTAATTTCCCGTTCTGCAGGCGGCGCACTTTCCACATACAACTACAGGTTCTACTGTCACTTTGTCTCCAACTTTAATATTTTCCACATCTTCCCCTACGGCTATTACATCTCCTGAAAACTCGTGCCCTATAGTAACAGGCAATGGCACAGTAGGGTGTTTGCCTTTAAATATATGCAGGTCGCTGCCGCAAATAGCGCTTGAGACGATTTTTATCAGCACCTTGTCTCCTTTAGGCTCTTCGACGCTGCGTGTTATAAAATCAACCTTGCCGGGTTCTACTACTCTTCCGATCCTATTTATAAGTTGTTCCATAGTGCATCCCTCTCTATTTTTTTGAGGCGTTTTTTCTTGCCTCATTATATAGCGGCAAATAAACCTGGCTGTCGCGCATTACACAACCGGTGCGGCCATGGTCCCGCATTATCTGGGTGCATTTGCTGCAGGTAATACAGCACTTATTAGGCTCCATCCTGCCTTTTGTAAGGATATCCCTTGGCGCATCAGGATACGCAATAGCTTGGCGCCCTAGCCCCATCATACCGCAGGCTCCTTCTAGAAGATTTGTGGCGCCTGCATAGGGTAAAAACCAGCGAAGCCAAGTATAGCCGCTGCCGATAACCGGAATATCTTTTGCCTCTCTTTGCACTTGGCGGGTAAGCTCAAATAACCGGGCAACGCTTTCAAGGGGATGCTCTTCCGGCATTTCTCCTCCTATGACAGGAGTATCAAAGGGCCTTGTTACATAAACTGCTTTGTAGTAAGGGTTCCCTGCTGAGCTTCCTAAAAGATTTACGCCGCTTTCGATCATCTTTCGAACCAATTTTAAAGGCTCTGTCAAATCAGGTTTCATGTAATTTTCCCTGTCTACGCCAAAACCGTAAGGATAAGGATGGGCGTCAAATACATTGAACCTGGAAGCCACTATAAAATCATCGCCAACCTTTTCCCGAACGGCTTTTATTGTGTTTAGGATAAATCGGGTGCGGTTTTCAAAGGCGCCTCCGTATTTGCCCTCTCGCATATGGCTTGCGGCAAGTTCCGATAGTAAGTATCTGTGGCAGGATTTTATATCAACACCGTCAAATCCTGCCTCTTTTGCAAGGAGGGCGGATTCTACATATTTTCGGGTAAGATTGTCAAAGTACTCATCAGATAGAACCGGCGCATCAGGCGATAGGCCTACCGTAGGGTCCAGCATAGGATCGTGCTGGGGGATCATGGGCGCCGGAAGATCATCAGGTCTTGAGTATCTTCCCGAATGGGTAAGTTGGAGAATTTTGACCGGTCTGTGGCCTGCGCCATTTCCTTCTGCTGCTGCTTTATCGGTTTCTTTTACAAGTTCAGCAAATTCTTTAACATTATCTTTCGTGAGAAACATCTGAAGGGGATTCGCTCTGCCTTCATGGACCACCGCACAGGCTTCGAACCAGATAAGTCCAGCCCCTCCAGATGCAAAACGCCTGTACCGCCGCCTTACCAAATCCGATGGGCTGCCGTCTCTGTTGCTGTCACAGCCTTCCATAGGTAATATTGCAATAGAGTTTGGCGCAGTAAGATGCCCGACTTTAACGGGTTTTGCCAGGGGCGACACGTCTTCGCTAAGTTTTATATTAACTTCGAGTTCTTCAATCTTTCTTTTTAAGTCATCTATTGTCTTGAAATTAAATCTTTCAAAAGATGCCATGGTATTCCTCCTCTAATCCCAAAACATCGTTGCGCCTTTATGGGCCGATGTAGTGTTTTCTCTGTAAAGTTTCAGCCAACCTGAGGCAGGTTTTTGAACAGGCTTCCAAAGACTCTTTCTTTTTGCGAACTCCTCATCGGTTATTTCGGCTGTCAAAATTCGCTTTGTTATGTCTATGTGAATGATGTCGCCATCATGTATTAGCGCAATATTCCCGCCGTCATAGGCTTCGGGAGACACATGGCCTATGGCAAGGCCGCCTGTCGCTCCTGAAAATCTGCCGTCAGTTACAAGGGCTATCTTGGCACCAAGACCCTTTCCTAGCACTGCTGCCATAAATGTCTCCATATGAGGCATTCCCGGTGATCCCTTTGGCCCTTCGTAGCGTATGATTACTACATTCCCCGGAACAATTTCATCTTTTAAAATCGCCTCCCAGGCTTCATCCTGGGAATTATATACTTTAGCGGGACCGGTAAATTCCCATGCAGCTTTATCTACTGCTGAAAACTTAACGATAGCGCTTTCAGTTGCTATATTGCCGGAAAGCACTGCAAGGCCGCCCTGCTCATATATTGGGCTTTTGGCAGATTTTATTACATCCTTATTTAGATTTTTCGAAAGCTTTATCTTATCGGCTATAGTGCCGAACATGCCCTTTGCATCGGTATTTATCAAACCGCTTTCCGCAAGCTCTGCAAGAACGGCGCCAAGTCCTCCGGCAGCAGAAAAATCTGCCATAGTGTAGGTGGGATGATTTGGATAAATAGCGCTGATAACAGGAACCTTGCGGCTTATCTTATCAAAAAGCTCAGGAGTTATATCTATATGGGCCTGTCGCGCCATGGCAGGTATATGGAGGATTGAATTGGTAGACCCTCCTGTTGCCATCATGTATCTTACCACATTTTCAAAGTTTTCCTGTTTTATGATATCAAGAGGCCTTATTTCATCTTTTACAAGTTCTACGATTCTGTGGGCAGCGGCAAGCCCCATTGCCCGCCATTCCTCTGTCTGAGATTTCACGCTGGCATTGCCGTGGGGAGAAAGGCCTAAGATTTCAGCAGTAGCGCACATGGTATTGGCAGTTCCCATAAAGGGGCAAACGCCCGGAGTGGGGCATGCGTTTTTTACTATTTCTCTATAGTCTTTTTCTTCAATATCTCCTGCCACATATGCCGCATAAGCCTGCTTGGTATGTGTAAGGGTTATCATCTTTCCGTTATAACAACCGGGCTCCATAAAACCGCCGGTGAACATAACTGTAGGGATATTCACCCTAAGCACACCCATAATCATACCCGGCACCACTTTGTCGCAGCTTCCTAAGAGTATCATCCCTTCCAGCATATTCACTTCTGCAGCTGTTTCAACTTCCGATGAAACAAGGTCCCTTGCAGGAAGGGTGTATCGGTCTCCCGGTGTGTTTGAACAAATGCCGTCACATATTCCGCTTATGGGAAGCTCAAGTCCTAAGCCGCCTGCCGCATAAATTTCTTTTTTAATTTCAGGCACTATCTCTTTGAAGGGGTAATGCCCCGGATTCATTTCATTCCATGCATTGATGATGCCGATTATCGGCCGTCTTACATCTTCCTCGGATACGCCCATAGCAAAAAGCAGTGCATTTCGGTGATCCAGGGATTCTCTGTTCCATTTACGAATCATTCATCATTACCTCCAAAATTTTGCGTTAACCTCCAAGATATGCCTTTTTAACCTCCTCAGAATTTAGCAGTTCGCAGCCAGTGCCTGTAAGTTTTATCCTCCCGTTTTCTATAACATAGGCTCTGTCGCATATATTCAGCGCTTTTCGTGCATTTTGTTCAACTAGTAGGACTGTAACTCCGCTTTCGCGAATTTGCTCGATGAGATTGTAAACTTGATTTACCACAAGAGGCGCAAGTCCGAGGGACGGCTCATCAAGAAGTATCAGCTTTGGATTTGACATAAGACCTCGGGCAATTGCCAGCATTTGCTGCTCACCGCCGGAAAGTGTGCCGGCGAATTGGTTTTTTCGGTCTTTTAAGATTGGAAAAAGTTCATAGTTCTTTCTTAAGTTTTCCTGAAGCTCTTTTCCGCTAAGCAAGTAGCCGCCTACCAGTAAGTTTTCTTCTACGGTAAGCCCTGAAAAAACTCGGCGTCCTTCAGGAACATGGACAACACCTTTTTTTACTACTTTATGAGGCACAGAAGGAAGAGGCTCGCCTAAAAACATTATTTTTCCGGAAACAGGCTTTAACTGACCGCTGATGCAGCGCAAAAGGGTAGTCTTTCCTGCTCCGTTGGATCCTATGATGCTTACTATCTGCCCCTGCTGCGCTTCAACGGTAATATCTTTTAATGCTTCAATGTATCCGTAGCTTGCGCTTAAGTTTTCTACTTTCAGCATTCCGCATCCTCCTCCCCCAGATACGCCTCAATAACTTCCGGATTTGATCTGACTTCATCAGGCGTGCCTACCGCAATGGTTTTGCCAAAGTTTAAAACATAGATTTTATGGGAAATGCCCATAACAAGTTCCAATCTGTGCTCAATGAGTAAAACCGCAAAACCCAGCTCAGAGCACAGTCTGCCAATAAGTTCGGTCAGCTCTTTGACTTCTGTAGGGTTAAGGCCGGCTGCCGGTTCGTCTAAAAGCAGGACTTTCGGCTGGCAGGTAAGGGCGCGAGCGATTTCCAGGCGCCTTTGCAAGCCGTATGGCAGGCTTTCCGGTTTTTCATTGGCATATTTTTTAAGTCCCACTACCTCAAGATTATGCTCACAGATTTTGCGGCCGCGCTTTTCTTCGGCAAAGCGCCTGGGAGTAGGCAGCAAGCCATCAAAAATCGAATAATTGGCTCTTGGATCAAAGGCGCACATCACATTTTCCATAACATTTAATCCTTTAAAAAGCCGGATGTTCTGAAATGTCCTGGAAATACCTTCTCTTGTTATCTGGTGCTGCTCCATATTCGTTATATCTTTTCCATCTAAAAAAACTTTGCCTTGATCTGCCCGGTATACGCCGGATATGACATTAAAGGTGGTTGTCTTGCCTGCGCCGTTGGGACCGATTATTCCTACGATATCTCCTTTATCCGCAGTTAGGGAGAAGTCCTGAATAGCTTTAACTCCGCCAAAACTTTTGCTGATATTTTGTACCTCAAGCAGCATTTTTCTTCTCCCTCCCTATTCCAAGGCTTTTTAATGAAAGTTCGTACTCGCCGAACAGGCCTGCAGGCTTAAAGTTGATTATGAGCAGCACTAAGATAGAATAGAACACAGTTCTGTATTCTGCCGCAAACCTGAGCATTTCAGGCAGGGCTGTAAGAATTGCTGTGCCGATTATGGAGCCGGTAAGACTGTTGACTCCTCCAAAAAATACCATGATGACCCATTCGGCGCTTTTCTTCCACCCGAAAATTCCGGGATCTACATATGTTGTATAAAAAGCATACAAAACACCGGCATAAGCGGTAACTGCAACGGAAAACAAAAATGCTATCATCTTTATTCTCGCCACATCTATACCCATGGCTTTTGCAGCAAGTTCGTCGCTTTTTGCGGCTATGCACTGTCTGCCATATTTTGATGCTTTAAAATAGGCTACAAGGGCGATGCATACTGCTGCAGAGGCCACTGCCAGAGTAAATGTGGTCTTTTGAGGAATTCCGGAAAATCCTAAGGCTCCACCGGTTATAGACTGCATTTGATTCAAAAGTGCTGTTATGGCTTCGCCAAAGCCTAATGTTACAAGAGATATATAGTCGCGGCGAAGGCGAACGGTAGGTAGCCCCACAATATATCCCACAAGGACGCTAAGCGCAATTGCTATTATTGCCGCCAGCGCAAAAGGAAGTCCTACTTTTACCACAAGAACACCGGAAATATATGCGCCAATTGCCATAAATGCCGCTTGGCCCAAGGAAAACATGCCGGTAAGGCCTGTTAAAACATAAACGCCTGTAACAGCTATAACAGATATTAATGTGAAAGTCATTACTGAAAGATAAAATTCCATATATCCACCTCCTAAGCCTTTTCCTGCACGTTGGATCCGGCAATGCCCTGGGGCCTTATGAGTAGGAATACCAACATTATTAAGAATGAAAATACCGGAGCATAACCTGAACCTGCGAAGTTTATAAGGAGGGTTTCAGTAAGCCCTAAAAGCAGGGCGCCTGCAACTGCTCCAAAGACGCTGCCCAGTCCGCCGATAACTGATGCTATAAATCCTTTTACAACTAAATTTCCAAGCTGAGGATACAGGGTATAGTTAATTCCCAAAAACACACCTGCAAGGCCGGCTAGAGCACCTGAAAGGAAAAAAGCAAGTTGTATAATTCTTATCACATCTATACCCATCAGACCTGCTGTTTCCCTGTCAAAAGAGACAGAGCGGAGAGCGCGCCCGAATTTTGTCTTTTGGATAAAAAGCATTAGAAGCGCTAAAGCTGCACAAGATGAAACAAACATTATTAAATCTGATTTCGATATAACTATAGAGCCTAGTTTTACAACGGTTGTTTCAAAAAATCTGGGGTAATTGTAGAAGTTGGGGCCTACCCAAATTGTTACAATACCTTCATATAAGGTGCCAAGCGTTATAGAAGATACGAAGAAATAAATCGGCGAAGTATTGCTAAGCGTTATTTTACGAAAGGCAACGAGTTCGCCAAGGCAGGATACTAAGCCGCCTGCCAGCATTGAAATTGCTACCACCAGCAGCAGTGAAGAGTTCACTGTTACAGCAAAAAAGTAGCCGATGAAGGCGCTGAGGGTCATTAGGGCGCCATGGGAAAAGTTGGAAAACTTTAAGATATTGAATATAAGTGAAAATCCCGTAGCGATAATTGCATAAACCGATCCCAGCGCCAGTCCGTTGATTATAATCTGTAAGGACATGGATCTTTCCTCCCGATTGCTCAATACCCCCCTATAAAGCAGGGGGGTATTGAAGTTTCATTTTAAAGCTTTATAATTATTCAGATGCCGAATAGCGTTTGAGCATAACAGGAGCTTGGTTTTTGATTTCATGCATAACCATTTCAAGACCCTTTGGCTGATGAGTTGCCGGATCAATTGTTATGGTTCCGGTTAAGCCTTCATAATTTGTAAGGTTCTCAATCGCATCCCTGATTGCTGCAGGATCGTCTCCGACTTTTTCGATTGTAGAGGCAATGATTTTCATAACATCATATCCTAAGAAGAATTTGTTTGTTGCATCATTGCCGGTCTTTTCCTTGTAAGCTGTGATAATATCTTGAATTTGAGGTTCGGTCTCTGTAATGTTGTTGATATAGATAACTCCATCTGCTTCTGGTCCGCAAAGCTTCGGGAAGGGCGGGCAAGCGTCAAGGCCGCAGATTAGCGGGCCGTTAAATCCTATTGCGCGAGCCTGCTGAACAATCAGTATAAGTTCCTGAGTATAGTTGGGTGCATATATCGCTTCAGCACCTGCGGATACCAGTTTATTCAGCATGGTTTTAAAGTCTTTGTCGTTTGGCTGGTAAGTTACTTCGCCAACGATTTGTCCTCCGTTTTCAACTGCAACTTTCTTAAAGGGTTCAACCAGTGATACTGAATAAGCATTTGACTGATTGTAGATGATACCTATTTTCTTTAAGCCTTTTTCTTTTACTGCAAACTGTGCCATGATAGCTGCCTGCTGCTTTGCAGAAGGCTGGAACAAGAACATGTTTTTGTAAGGTGTGCCGTCGTCTTTTATTGTCGCTCTGTCATCAATTGCAAAATGAAGCACCGGAATGTTGTACTGTTCAGATATTGGCGCTATGGCTATGCCGATATTTGCAACCGGAGGTCCGATTACGGCAGAGACTTTATCAGTAGTGCACATACGTTTAAATGCATTGATAGCTTCCTGGACATCAGCTTTGGTGTCATATGTTACTACTTTTATTTGACGTCCGTTTACGCCGCCATTGGCATTAATTTCGTCAGCTGCCCATTTTGCTCCTTCCTCCACCATTTTTCCAAGAGTAGAAGTTACCCCTGTAATGTCTTGCAGACAGCCTATGACAATGTCGCCTTTAGCTTCTTCGGTTCCTGAAGTTCCGTTTTCGCCGGTTGTTCCCGACGGAGCTTCGGTTTTTGAGCCGCCACCGCAGGCAGTCACACTAAAGAGCAATAAAACTGCCAACAAAAGTGCTACTATTTTTTTCATTTTCTCTTTTTCCTCCTAAAAATTTATTTTTTATTATCAATCAGCCCCTTCAAGATGGCTGACTAATAAGCATAAATTGTTTATCTTGTGGATTTGCGTATTATAAGTTCTGAAGGCATAATCTCCACCATTGCACCTGAGGGATTGTCTTTGCTGCAGAGCTGAAGCACCTTGCTTGCCGCTCTGGCTCCTATATCGTAGAAAGGTTGAGATACGGTGGAAAGGGGCGGGTCTATCAGAGAACTGAATTCTAAGTTATCAAAGCCGATAACCGAAATGTCGTCAGGAACTCTGAGATTGTGGTCTTTTATAGCTCTTATAGCCCCAATTGCCCTAAGGTCAGTAGTTGCAAATACCGCATCAAACTCAATGTTTCTATTCAGTAAGCTGTTTACTGCATTATAGCCGTCAAGACTCCATTGAATACTATCAGAATCATCACCTGTTATAAGTTCGTATTCAATAGGTATGCCTGCATCAAGCAGTGCCTGTTTGTATCCGCTAAACCTGTCCCGGTAAAGAGCCAGCTGCTGGTTTCCTTTTACAATGGCAATTCGCCTGTGGCCGGTCTTTATAAGGAACGAAACTGCATCATATGCCGCTTGAAAATTGTCTATTACTATCATGTTGGCTTTTATGTCAAGTTTTCTGACTATAACTACCATAGGAAAGCCTTCTTGCTCCAGCTCTTCTAAGTGCTCGACCTTTTTTGCCGCAGGAGCTATGATAAGACCGTCCACCCATCTTTTGCGAAGTTTTTGTATGGATTCTTTTTCGATTTCTGTATCTTCGTCGGTATTACACAATATTACTGTATATCCGTATTTTCTTGCCACATCTTCCACGCCTCTTGCTATAACAGGATATATCGGGTTTCTTATGTTTGGTATAATAAGCCCTATGGTTTTTGTTTTTCCGTCCTTGAGGCCTTGAGCAAGAAAGTTCGGGCGGTAATTTAAACTTTTTACCGCTGCCATTACCTTTTCTTTTGTATCTTCAGCAACCACGTCGCTGCCGTTTAGAACTCGAGAAACAGTGCTGGGTGAAACTCCCGCTTTTTTTGCAACTTCTTTTATTGTTACCATCTGAACTCCCTTTCTTAAGACCTGTAATCAATTTACAGCAAATATTTGGTTTATGTAATTGAAAACGTTTCCAAATTGTAGCCAATAATATCCAGGATTCTGAAGCTTAAGCATTGTGTTCAAAGTAGATGAATTCGAGTATTTACTTATATATCAAGGAATTGATAGAATTCAAGAATTTTGCTGTAAATGAATTATCTTATGAAAACGTTTGTATTTATGTACATATTTCGACATGTTATTAGAAATTCCTGCTTGTTTTTTTGAAATGAGCAAAAAAATTTTTGGTATAAAAAAAGGAATGCTATATTTTTAAAGCAGCATTCCTTTAATGTTATTTTAGTGTCGTCTGTCGTTATCTTTGAACCCTTCCTGAGGCGTCTCCCTTTGCCAGGTTTTCAACTTCCTTTACTGTCACGTGATTGAAATCCCCTACGATGGTGTGTTTCAAGCAAGAAGCCGCTACGGCAAATTCTACTGCATCCTGGGGATTGTAGCCATTAAGTAAAGCATAAATCAAGCCGCCGCCGAAAGAATCGCCTCCGCCCACTCTGTCAACTATGTGCACTTTGTATTTTCTTGAAGCATAAAGTTCTTTTCCGTCGTAATAAAGAGCGGACCAACCGTTGTCTGATGCGGAGTAGCTTTCTCTTAGGGTTATTGCTACACCTTTCAGCGAGAATTTCTCCATAAGCTTCTGCGCCACATCTTTATAACCTTCCATACTCAGCTGTCCTTTGGTAATATCAGACTCAGCTGCCTGGATTCCGAAGACATCGGCAGCATCTTCTTCATTGCCTATGGAAATATCTACATACTGCATAAGTTCAGACATGACTATGCGCGCTTTCTCTCTTGACCATAGTTTCTTTCTATAGTTTAGGTCGCAGCTGACGGTAATTCCCATTTTGTTTGCGGTTTTTACTGCCTCCAAACATGCCGCTGCTACGTCATCTCCGAGAGCGGGGGTTATCCCTGTAAAGTGAAACCATTTTGCGCCATCGAGAATTTTCTCCCAGTCAAAATCTCCGGCCTTTGCTTCAGATATGGAAGAATGGCTGCGGTCGTAGACCACAAGAGATGGCCGCTGGGATGCGCCTATCTCGTTGAAATAAATCCCAAGTCGTTCTCCGCCCTTTACTATATAGTCAGTATGCACTCCATACCTTCTAAGATGATTTATAGCAGCCTGGCCGATGGGATTGTCCGGAACTTTTGTCACAAAATAAGCGTCTTCTCCGTAGTTTGCAAGGGATGTGGCAACATTAGCTTCACCACCTCCGTAAGTTACATCAAAGGAATCAGCTTGAACAAATCTTAGATAGTTAGGCGGTGTGAGTCGCAACATTATTTCACCAAAAGTTACAACTTTATTAGCCATTCGAATACCCTCCTAAAATATTTTAGTTATTTTCTTGCAGCCTTTACGGCTTCTACAAACTTGCGGGCTGTATCTTCAACTTCTGCGTAGTCGCCTTTTTTGGCACCTTTAGTAAGTTCTCCGCCGACACCAACAGCCTGGCAGCCTGCTTTAATCCATTCGCCTGCGTTTTCTAGACTTACGCCGCCTGTTGGGATAAATGGAGCGTAAGGCAAGGGTCCTAACAGAGCTTTAATCATAGAAGGGCCAAATGCATTGCCGGGGAAGAATTTTACAAAGTCCGCGCCTGATTCCATAACTTCTACCACTTCTTTCACTGACATGGCACCAGGCATAGATACCACTTGATACCTGTTGCACATCTTTACTACATCGGGGTTAAAATAGGGACTTACTATAAATTCAGCGCCTGCTAGCATAGCTGATCTTGCTGTCTCTGTATCCAAGACAGTCCCTGCTCCTATCAAGATTTCCTTGTTTGGATATGCCTTGGCAAGCTCACGGATTACATCCATGGCGCCGGGCACAGTCATGGTAATTTCAATAGACTCTACTCCGCCGGCCTTTACCGCTTCGGCAATTTTTAGCGCCTGGTCCGGAGACTCGGCTCTTACTACGGCAACAACGCCGCAGTCAATAATGCGTTTTATAACATCTAATTTTTTCATAAAAGATCCTCCTTGTTTCATGATTCGGTATACTGTTTCATTATATTATGTATTCTACATAAAAAGTCAAAATCCTTCTTTCTATAAAATAAAATTTAAAAAAGAAAAAGGGACTCCGACACTATAATCTTTCAGTGTCAGAATCCCTTTTGTTTTTTTATTTAGAGAATCTTACTCCTCTTTTATTGCTTCCGCTGCACAGTTTTCCATGGCTTCTCTTGCATCGTCTTCTACATCTTCAGGCACTTCGTCTACTATTACCTGTGCTTTTCCATCATCATTCCAATCAAACACCGATGGGCAGGTATCAATACATAATCCACAACCAATGCAAAGATCTTGATCAACAGTTAGTTTCAATGGAAAGACCTCCTCTGCAATATTTTCTTTGTTTATTCTATCACAAATCACAGTTAATGCAAATACATTTTTATAAATGAGGTGATAAAACAGCACAAAAACAGCACAGATGGACGGTTCTTTTGTGTTCTTTGAATCTTGGGTAACACGGAAGGACTGTCCCCATGTGTTCTTATAATGTCTTTTGGCAGCGCGAAGGAACTGTTCTGCGTTCACAACCTGTAGCTTTTTCCGTTGGGGCATACGGCAGACCAACTAACATGAAACAGCACAGAGGGACGGTTCTTTTGTGTTCTTTAAGATCACCCGGGAAACCTCTAAAACCCGGGCTCATGTTTTAAAATAAGGCTATTCTTTCTCTGCTATTCTAAAGGAAGCAACATTAACACAAAGGAACACAGATGGACTGTCCCCCATTGTGTTCTCCCAAGCGAAATTAGCACAGAGGGACTGTCCCCATGTGTTCAAGCGCCTTTTTACCAAGAGAAATTAACATGGAGTGACACGGAAGGACTGTCCCCATGTGTTCGGCAGACTAACTAGCATGGAGTGACTGTCCCCATGTGTTTTTATGCAAGGCCGCCGCCGTCTGCTACTAAGACGCTTCCAGTTACGTAGGAGGACATTTCGCTGGCAAGAAAAAGGACTGCATAAGCTATATCAAGGGGTGTTCCTACTTTTAACAGTGGTCTTGTAACGGCAGATAACTTTATCATTTCATCTTCAGGGATTCCGAGCTGCCGTGCCTCGCTTCTTAGCATGGGAGTATCAATGTCTCCCGGACAGACACAATTTACTCTAATGTTCTGTGGGCCGTGATCTATCGCCATAGCTCGTGTTAAGTTTACAACGCCGCCCTTTGCAGCGCAGTATGCGGCGGCATTGTCGCCCCCCTTAAGTCCCCAGCCCGAGCCTGTGTTAATAATGCTTCCTCCACCACCTGCCGCCATTACAGGAATTACATACTTCGAAAGCAGATACACTCCCTTCAGGCACACATCTATACTCTTGTCCCATTCATTTTCTTCCAGTTCAACGACATTCTTTCTGATAATAATTCCCGCATTATTGTGTAGAATATCAATATGGCCGCTTCTTTTTTGTATTTCCTCTACCACCTTTTGGCAACTTTGGCCGGAGGTAATATCGCACTTTAGAAAATGAGCTTTGCAGCCGCTTTGTGAAATCTCTGCAGCCGCTTTTTCTCCGGCATCTTCATTTATATCAAGTAAAAATACTTCAGCACCAAACTCAGCCAATGTCTTTGCCGAAGCAAAACCTATCCCTGACGCAGCCCCAGTAACAACAGCTGTTTTTCCATCAAGAGCTAGTATATTTTTATTTACATCCATAAAGCTTCCTCCCACTGCTTTAAGTTATTTTTCGCCTTTTATTTTCTTTAGATGCGACCGCCATGTTATGCCCCATTTTTTAGGATCATCCAACGGTTCTGTATTAATTTTATGAACACAGCTGTTGTAAGGAGCATTTTTCACCTTTTCGGGATTCTCATAAGCCTCTTTAGCAATTTCCCTAAGAGCTTCCAAATATTCATCAAGGTCGTCTTTCGAGGCAGATTCAGTAGGTTCTAAGGTAAAAGGCTCAGGAACAATCCACGGATGATGGCTCGTCCAGTAGTGAAGCCCAAAATCGCACATGCGCCGCTGAATATCCTCTGTTGTGACGCCTGTTTCTTTTGTAAGAGGCTCCCAACTGTATCTGACCTGCTCAAATCTATATTTGCCCGGGGCATAGGGAATAGATACTCCCTTTATTTCCTTAATCTTTTTGCATAAATAATTACTGTTTAATACTGCTATCTTTGCAACTTCTTTTAAACCTTCATCGCCGAGACTCATTATCCATGCATACGCTCTTATAACAGCAGGAATTGTCCCATAAAATGAGCGTATTTTCCCTATGCTATGCTCTAAATTGTAATTTAAGAAGTACTTTTCACCATCAAAATCCACTATAGGCGCCGGTAAAAAGCTCTCTAACTTTTTGACAACACCCAATGCCCCTACACCGGGCCCGCCACATCCATGAGGCGATGAAAATGTCTTGTGCAGGTTAAAGAAACAAAAATCAAAACCTGCTTCTTTTGCCCGAGTAATCCCCAATATTCCATTGGCATTTGCCTGGTCATAACTGCATAATCCTCCTGCTTCATGGACAATACTGGTAAATTCAGCAATTCTGGGATTATATATTCCGGTGTCCTCAGGATTTGTAATCATAAGACCTGCCGTCCGATTCGACACTACCTTTTTCAGTTCTTCAATATCTGGATAACCGTCCTTGTCAGGGTGGAGCGTTATAACTTTAAATCCCTTTACTGCTGCGGCGGCTGCATTTGAAGGATGCGAAAAAATTGTGGTTATGATTTCATTTCTCGTATCCCCCTCACCCCGGGATTCATGATATGCCCGAATCATAGATGCAATAGCAAAAATTGCCTGAGAGCCGCCTCCCGGCTGGAAAGTAAATCTGTCAAGACCTGATATTTCTCTTAGAAAGGTATCGGTTTTATGCATTATTTCGAGAACGCCTTGAACTGTGCTTTCAGGCTGCAAGGGATGAAGTTCTGTTATTTTAGGGGAAGATGCAAACTTTTCGTTTATTTTGGGGCTGTATTTGATTGTGCATGTGCCCTGTCCTATTTCGATATTTACATCAGCACCCAACACTTCTTGAGAAAGCCTCAAATAGTGGCGCAGAACCTTTGCTTGAGACATTTCGGGAAGATTCGGCGGCGTCTTTCTTTGCAGGTTTTTAGGTATTAAATCAAGGCTATCACCAACAGCATTTGAAATTTCTTCTTCTGCTTGCGGAACATATATACCGCGCTCGCCTTTTGTGCTAAGCTCGAAAATTACCGGTTCATCCCATTTTGCCTGATGAAAGCCTTTTCTTAAAAGCGACTTTTTCTCGCTCATACATTATCACTTCCTCTTAAGTTATTTCAAAATGCTTTCTATACTTTTTACAAGTTTATGGATGTCTGAAGCCGTATGCCTTTCTGTAATACAGAAAAGAGCGCTTTGACCTAGTTCGGGAAAGGTTTGAGACAAGTCTTTTCCGCCAAAAATTCCTTTTTCAAGCAGCATTTTATTGATTTCTTCCACTGTTTTGCCTGTATCATCAAAGTTTACTACAAATTCCCTGAAAAAAGCAGACGATAAATACGGAGAGTTTATATTTTTGACTTTTGCCAGTTCTTTTGCTCCATAATAAGACTTTTGAAGAATTGTCTTTCCTATATCCTCCATACCCTTCGGTCCCATTAGCGCAAGATAAACTCCTGCTGTAATACCCCAAAGAGCTGATGCTGTTCCGACAAATTCCTTTCCCTGCTCTCGTTTTGCAAAAGATGTCCTATCATAAAATACATCTCCAAATCCTAATTCGCCGGGAACTACTGTGGTGGTAATGCCAAATAGCCTTGAAGGATATTGGGAAACGAATTTTTCTTCATCGCGAGTTGCAATAAAGCCTGCAAACCCTCCTCCGTAATTCATATGTATCCCAAGTGATTGCACATCACCGCAAACTATATCGGCTCCGTAATTAGATGGCGGAGCAATTACTCCAAGAGATATAGGATCAACGCCCACGATGGTCAGTGCGCCATTTTGTTTTGCAAGTTCGGATATTTCGTTGCATTGTTCTTCAAGGACGCCTAAAAAAGAGGGATTTTCAAAATAAACGGCAGCTGTATTCGAAGATATCTTCTTTCTTAAATCTTCAAGATCGGCAAGTCCTGTTTTCTTGTCAAAATCTGCAATAATAATTTTTACTGCAGGGTGGCAGTAGTTTTTTATTGTCAAAAGCCTATCAGGATTAATCGTCTTTACGACTACAGCTTCATTGCGGCCGGTGATTCGCTGAGCCATTCTGATTGCTGTAGATGCAGCCTGGTTCCAATCATAAGTTGGCACATTTACTACATCCATATCTAACAACTCTGCCATCATGCTTTCATATTCAAACAGCGCCTGAAAACGTCCATGATCTTCGTAGGGTTCGCCAGCATATGCAGTCAAAAATTCAGGTCTGCGATTTATTTCATCGCACACTGCAGGCACGTAATGGTCGTAGCAGCCTGCTCCTAAGAAACTCAAATATTCTCTTGATGTGCTGTTTTTATCTAATATTTTACTTACATGCTGTTCAAGCTCGCACTCCGAAAGTATCGGATCCGGAAGATTTAGTTTTGACTTAAATTTTAATGCATCAGGTATTTCCGAATAAAGCTCGTCAATATCTTGTATCCCTATTTCCTTCATCATTTCAGCTTTTACTTCAGGAACGGAGTTAGGAATATAGGGATGGATAAATGGTTTTTTTGCCATACAAAAGCCTCCTTGCTTCAAATGAGTTTAAAAAGGGGCATAGCCTGTTAGGCACGCCCCTTGCGAAATAAGTTATTTGCCCAACATATTAGTTATGTCTTTTTGGAGTGCGTCAAGCGTTGCTTTAACTTCTGCATGTTTTAATGTAACTTTTGCCTGGGCATCTATTACACGTGAATATACCTCTGGAAAATCTTCTGTATAGTAGAGCTCGGGAATTTCTTTAGCTACTTCTGCAAAGAATTTCCAAATCTTTTGCCCGCCAAAATATTCTACTTCTTGGTCAAATGCAGGATCGTCATATGTTGGTATATATGAAGGGAACAGGCCGTATTTGGTAAATGCTGTAATCTGGGTATCCATATCTGTCATAGCAAATTTTACAAATTCCACGGCTGCTTCACGGTTTTGGGTAGCTGCAGGTATCATAACATTAGAACCTCCATAAACCGCTGCTTGAACACCTTCATTCCCTACTTTTGGCAGTCTCATTACTGCCCATTTACCGGAAAGATCCGGCACTTCATCCATTAGTGTGCCTGCCCACCAGACAGCAGAGGGCACTGTTGCAATTTTACCGCTTTGGGTAGCTGAAACAAGACCATCCCAGTCTGTATTATCATATGTTATGCCTGCATCATACATTTTTTGAATTATCGACATAGCTTTTATCGCAGCATCGGTATTCAGTGTTGTATTGCCCTCGGCATCAAAGAAATATGAACCGAGCTGATTCAAAATCATGCCAAAAAGATTGGCATTTCTAGATGCTGCAAGAGGCACCATTTTTACTCCCACTTTTTCGTTCATTACCTTTCCGGCAGCTATAAAATCGTCCCATGTTTTTATATCTTCTGCTTTTATGCCTGCTTTTTCAAACAGGTCGGTCCTATAATAAACCGCGGCCGGACCGGCATCCCAAGGAAATGCAACAAGTTTTCCGTTTGACTTGCATTCTGAGATTTTAACAGGTAGAAAATCATCTGTTTTAATCGCATCAGTGAGATCTACAAAGCCTTCCGGAAATTTTCCGGCAAAACTTGCAACACGTTCGCCTTCAATGGTTACTACATCAGGCAGACCTACGTTTGCCACAAGGCCTGTAGTCATTTTGTCGTACACTTGATCTGTTCCTAAGTCCTCTACCGTTATCTTTACATCGGGATAAATCTTGTTAAAATTTACCGCTGCTTCTTGAAGCGCTTTGGCAGCTACATCCCAGCTCCATACCGTCAGCTCTCCTGAGAGTTTAGGTTTTTCACCTTGGGCAGAAGTATCTTCTTTTGGAGTCTCAGTGCTGTTTTCAGCAGGCTTACTGCCGCAGCCGGCCATAGCAAACACCATACACAAAACTACTGCAAGAATCGTGACTTTTTTAAACATCATTTTTTCCTCCCTTGTATTTTTTACTCTTTTATTGAACCGCCAATAAGGCCTGAAACAAACTGCCTTTGGAAAATCAAAAATATTATTATGATAGGAATGGTAGATATTGTAGAACCCAACATCATCATCCCGTAGTCCTTATACATTAAGCCTTCTAGAGAAGCCAAAGCCACAGGAAGAGTGTACATATCCTTAGTTGCGAGAATTATCAACGGCCACATAAAGTTTCCCCACTGAGACATGAAGTTGTATATTCCCAAAGCTCCTAAGGCAGGTTTCATATTAGGCATAACTATTTGGAAAAAGATCCCAAATTCGCTGCAGCCATCTATGCGCGCCGCCTCTATCAAAGCTGTCGGGAATGAAGTCATGTTTTGTCTCATCAAAAATATTCCAAAGGCATTGGCGAGAGCCGGAAATATAATGGCCCAATAAGTGTTTTGCCATCCTATTTTATTCATCATAATAAACATTGGTACAAGGGTCACTTGAGAAGGCACCATTAATGTGGAAATAATTATTCCAAAAATTATGGATTTGCCTTTAAACTCATATTTGGCAAGAGCATAGCCGGCCATGGAATCAAGAAGTAGCGTAAGAAGTGTATATGTTATCGCTATAAATAGGGAATTAAAAATCACTCTGCTAATATTGATTTTTTCAGAAAGATTTTTAAAGTTTTCAAGCAGCTGATTACCGAAACTCAAGTGCGGTGGAATGTTGAGTATTTGACTTGTGGAAAGTGTAGAAGATACAAACATAACATAAAATGGGAACAGTGACACGAATGCAACTAAAATAAGAACAATATAGTAAACTATTAATCTTGTTCCGGTCACATCTCCCGGTTTAAAGTTTTTTCTCACAAGTCATCACTCCCGCTAATCTTAAATTGTATAGCCGACAATATTGCTACAATTATAAGCAGCACATAGCTCATGGCAGCCGCATATCCAAACTTCAGATACCTAAAGCCCATGTTGTAAAGGTAATGAACAACAGTTATTGTGGCATTATCAGGACCTCCATGGGTTAAAATATAAGATTCATCAAAGAGCTGTAAGGTGCCAATAGTAGAAGTAATGGCGCAAAATAGAATTATTGGCTTCATTAATGGAATCGTAATTTGTTTAAATTTCTGAAAACTGCTTGCCCCATCTATATCAGCAGCCTCATAAATTTCTTCCGGAATCCTTTGCAGCCCCGCAATCATTATGACCGTGTTATAGCCTGTCCATCTCCAGGTAAGGGCAATTATAAGGGAAATCTTTGCGCTTATTGGACCGTTTAGCCAATCAACCTTCGGGAAGCCTAAACTAGTCAGCAGATAGTTTACAAGGCCATATTCGGTGTTTAGTAAAAGTTTAAAAATTAACGCATAGGCCACAAGCGCCGTAACACAAGGGAGAAAAACCGATACTCTGAAGAACCCTTTTGCTTTTAAAAATCGTTGGTTCAGCATATTCGCAATTACCAGCGCAAGAACAAGCATTATTGGTACCTGAATTAAGAGGTAAATAGTGGTATTTTTTAGCGCTGTTATAAATATAGAGTCTTTCATGAGCCTAATATAGTTTTTAAGACCTACATAAACAAATTTGCCACCCTCAAGCTCCTGAAAGCTCATAAAAAATGAACTTACAAAAGGGTATATCATAAAAACGCAGAAAACAATTATTGTCGGCAGCAAAAATAGATAAGGGGCTGTTTTTATATTCCATCTTGTTCCGACAAATCTAGGCCGCCGCCTGTTAGGTTGATTTTTTTCAATCGTGTTGTTCATCAACAAAACTCCCTTTGGCTTAGGAATGAATTTAGCCTAGTATTTTTAACTTGCTTAAATTTTTTGCAGACACTTCGTCAGGGTAAAACGGCTTCATGCAGAGTTTAAATTGGAAGCTTGTGGGAGCCAGTTTGTATTGGGGAAGCTGACCGGGTCCGCAGCTTGCGCTTCCTAAGCCATGATGGCGATAATCGAGTTTTAAGTATATCTTGTCTTCCGGCAGAAGGTTGCATCTGTTTTTTGCATTTTCGATAGATTTTATAGAAAAGCGATGAGCACTGAAGTTTAATGGCTCTTCTCCCGCAATTATAAATCCTATGCCCACAGGTTCTTCAAAGGATACCCATTTTACTTCTGTCCTGTTGCCGTTTTCCTGCGGCTTTATATAAGGGGTGTATAATTCGTCTATATGCTTTGTATAAAGGCCGAAAGAATTAGCTTGTTTGCTGTCTATATAAGATTCGCCGGGTCCCCTGCCCCACCATCTTACCCTTTCTAGATTCTTTGCAAGCTCTGCTTGAACCCCTATCCTCGGAAGCGTTTCCGGTAATCCCCTTCCCTCCGGATTTCCGCTAATTTCCAATATTACATTTCCACTGCCGTTTATTGTATATAAGAGTTTGTATTTTATTGACCAATCTAAGGTTATTGGAGCTACTTTGCCATTTACGGATATGTTTAAAGTGTCTTCGCCAAATTTGTGCCATCTTATTTCATCTACTGTATCAATAAGATGGTTAAGATTTTTTGCTTTCCATTTTTCTACTTCAAACATATCATTGTCTATAGGAGCTCTCCAAAAGTTAAGTGCCGGACCTTTGTGCATAAAGCTTAACCCTGCAAATTTCCATGAATCGATTCTGCCTGATATTTTGTCAAAAATGATTTCAAAATCTGCTCCTGTAATCTTCAGCTTATTTTTCATATCTTCGCAGCAAATAGGCATAGACGGCAATGACATTTCAAGTTCTATTTTTTCGTTTGCAGGCAGGAGCAACTGTCCGGATGCAATTTCATGGCCTGCAGGTGCCCAATTGGTATCAGCTGCAAGACGGTAAGATATGTTTAGCCAACAATTGGTAGATTGTAATGGGTGTTTTATAGGAAGAGTAATTTCGGCGCTTTCGCCCGGTTTTATACGGGGCAATAACAGTTTGCCGCTTTGAAGCATCGCATCATCTGTGGTTATATTCCAAAAAAGTTCTAAATGGTCAAGAGTTATAAAATCATAAAAGTTTGTGATCCGTAAAATTCCATCTAATACATTTATTGCTTCTGTCTTTACAGGTTCGATAACCTTTTTGTATTCTAAAAGCCCCGGACTTGCCATGCGATCAGGCATTACTAAGCCATCAATACAGAAATTTGAATTATTAGGTTCGTCGCCAAAATCACCGCCATAGGCAAAAAATTCTTTGCCATCTGCCATTTTAGATCTTAAACCGTGATCCATCCATTCCCATACAAATCCACCCTGCAGCCGTTTGTATTTATAAAAGATTTCTTGGTATTCTGCAAGACCGCCGGGACCGTTTCCCATGGCATGAGCATATTCGCAAAGGATATGAGGCTTTGGGGCATTTTCATCTTTACCTATTTCTATGAGCTTTTCATGGGAGGTGTACATGGTGCTGTAAATATCTGCAATCTTTGCACTGCTGTCTCCTTCATAATGTATAGGCCTTGTAGGATCGTTTTGTCTGCACCATGCCGCCATCGCTTCAAAATTCCTACCAAAGCCTGACTCATTTCCCAATGACCACATAATGACACAAGGATGATTTTTATCTCGCTGGACCATTCTCTCAAGCCTATCTAGATAAGCTTTCTCCCATGCAGCATCATCACTGATTCTGTTATAGTTTTCTGTAAGTTCAAATCCATGGCATTCAAGATCTGTCTCGTCAATTACATATAGGCCGTATTCATCACATAAATCGTAAAAAGCAGGTATATGAGGGTAATGGGAGGTCCTTACCGCATTTATGTTATGCTGCTTCATCATGAGCAAATCCTCTTTTACCCATTCAATAGGCACAGTTCTACCGTAGTCAGGATGAATTTCATGATAGTTTACACCTTTAAAAAGTATGGACGTTCCATTTACCAATAAATTACCATCTTTAATTTCTACAGTTCTGACCCCGACACGGTATGGCACTACTTCTACTACTTTCCCGAAGTTATCTTTCAAAGTTATAAGCAAGGTGTATAAGTAAGGCGTTTCAGCAGTCCACTTATTAGGAGAACTTAGATGAAGAAGCGATCCGGTTTTGCAAAATTGCCCTGCAAAAGTTAGTTCATGCATATCTTCAGCTACAAGTTCTAAATCTTTATCAAGGAGTTTTACATTTACATTGCAGCCGGAAATCTCTTTTTCGCTAAGGTTTTCCCAACGCATTGAAATCTCCAGCTCCGCATCTTTATACTCATTATCGAATTTTGTGCTTACTGTATAATCTTGAAGATGCAGTTTGGGTCTTGCAATTAGTGATACATCGCGAAAAATTCCACTGAGCCACCACATATCTTGATCCTCTAAATAACTCCCATCGCTCCATCTGTAAACCTTTACTGCGAGAGTATTTTCTCCAGGCCGGATAAAAGACGTTATATCAAATTCCGATGGCAGACGGCTCCCTTTGCTGTAACCCGCTTCTTTTCCATTTACCCAAATATGAAATGCACTATCCACTCCTTCAAAGCGCAGCAAAATTTGTTTATCCAGCCAGTCTTCGGCAATATAGAATTTTCTTCTGTAGCAGCCTGTAGCATTTTCCGTCGGAACATAGGGTGGATCAATTGGAAACAGATATATCAAATCAGTATAATGAGGATTGCCATACCCTTGAAGCTGCCAGCATCCGGGCACTTTAATCTCGTCCCAGGAGGTATCGTCAAAGGATTCTTCGTAAAAACCCTCAGGAACAGTGTAAGGCGATAGAGAATAATAGAATTTCCAAAGTCCATTCAATAATCTGAAATTTTTCGATAAACCTCGCTCAAATGTCAGTGCCAATTCTTCTTCCGGATACGATACAAAGTAAGTTCTGCTTTCCATTCTGTTTTTATGGACTAAATTTAAGTTTTCCCAGTCATTTTCTCTATAATTAATGGCCTCAGGCATTTTTCAGCCTCCATTTCTATTATTTGAATCTCGGGTAACACGGATGGACTGTCCCCATGTGTTCTGTTTTTTAGCCTGCCGAGGTAGCACGGAGGGACTGTCCCCTTGTGTTCTCTATTTAAATCTTGTGATTTTGACTTTTTCTTCGATATTGCTGACTTCTTCTACTACAATCCCACCGGTTATTGGGCTCAGTGCCGCAGCGGCAGAAACCGCAACTGCAAATTTTAGGGAGTCTTCAAGGGGCAAGTTGTTGTAAAGCGCCGCTGCAAAGCCTGCTACCATTGCGTCCCCACAGCCTACCGTATTTGAAACTTGGATTTTGGGTGGAAGCGCCCAATAAGCCTCATTTAATGACCTGCTTGCTGCTACCGCGCCCTTTTCTCCAAGAGATATTACGCAAATTTCCGGTCCAAGTTTTGCAAGGTCTTTTGCAGCGCCTATAAGCTCCTCCATATCTTTTAGCTGCCTTCCTAAAAGTGCTTCCGCCTCTGATTTATTCGGTTTTATTAAAGTAGGTCCGCTTGCAAGGCCCATCTCTAAGTATTTACCGCTGGTATCAAGTATTACTTTTTTATGCTCGCCTTTTGCAATAGTTACAAGTCTTGCATATATATCTTCTTTGATACCTTTTGGAGCGCTTCCGGAAAGCGTTATAATATCAGAATTTTTAACTGCTTTTGTATAAAACTTCAAAAACTCGTCAAGTTCTTGAGCTGTTACATCGGGTCCCGGCTCTAACAGCTCTGTATGAATTTTTGATGACAAATCAATAATATTTATGCAGGATCGAGTCTCGCCGTTTATGTGAATAAAATTGAAGGGCATATTTTCTTTTTTTAGTTCATGCTCTATAAATGCTCCGGAAAATCCGCCGGTAAATCCTGTAACATTCACGTTTTCTCCCAATGCAGACAGCACTCTTGCCACATTTAAGCCTTTGCCGCCTGCCGTGGGAATAACCTCTTTTACTCTTGTCACTGCACCTATTTTGAAATTTTCAACCTTATATGCTTTGTCAATTGATGCATTTAAATTCACTGTAAGAATCATTTACGCTTCCGCCATCTTCTGTTTAAATAGGTTTATGATATTTACCGGCGTTGGATCTACTCCTCGATATATAGGAGCATAGAGAGTGATAAAATCTCCCAGATATACCAGAGAAAACATGCGGCAAAGTCTATTCGGACCCTCTGCATAAACCTGCCTTACTTTGCCCATTCTGGAAGATAGCATTTCGGCGGTTATATCTTTGCGCTTTTTTATTTTAGGGCTGTCTAGTTCATCGTCCCGCAGTAAAATCAGATAAAACTTGGAGATAAGTTCTGCAGGCATATCCCACCCCACCGCTTCATCATGATGCAAATTGGGTATTACATTATAAAATGCCATGAGTTTGCTATTTTCGCCAAACTGATTTTTTATTCTCCAGGCCACTGAATCATAATAATCAAGGGAGCCGTATACAAGGGGAATATGTCCATGAAGCTCGGCTGCTATTTGTTTTGCTTCATTTTGTTTTGTCGGAATATCTGCACCATATCTATTTTTCAGATCGCCAAATAGGTCTACCAGGCTTTTAAGGTCTTCTGTTTTATCTTCTATTAATCCAAGCTTACTCAGTATTACCACCATGGGCACGAAAATATAGCCGATATCCCTGCGGGGATGGCCGATATCGTAAGGTATAATCAGGCAGGGAACATTGTCTTTTTGGCACATCTCTTTTAATTTGCCGCCTGCCGTAACAGCTACTATGTGGGCGCCAGCTTTAACAGCCTGCTCGTAGGCGCTTAATGTCTCTTCTGTATTTCCTGAATGAGATATTGCAAGCACCAATGAATCTTTGTCCACGCAAGCAGGTATGTTATAGCCTTGATTGATTATTACCGGAATGTTAAGTTCATCAAACAAGTAAGATCTTAAAAGGCCTGCAGCTACAGAAGATCCTCCGCCTGTGCCCAGCACTATGATTTCTTGAAAGATGCGGTTAGGCTTATCTATTTCGAAATTTTGAGCTATATTTATGGCTTCTTCGAACTGCAAATCATAATTTTCTGTTGCAGAAAGTGAATTCATGCTGTCTATTTCTCTGACTTTTTCTACATCATCTAAATTTATCAAACCAAAAGCCTCCTTTATGCTTTGTTGTATGACTCCGCCATATGAATCTTGGATTTTACTACATCTTTTACTGCTTTTATTGCAGGTTTAAAATATTTGCGGGGATCTGTCTCATCAGGCTGTGATACAAAAAACTTTTTAAGCTCGTCAGCGAAGGCAATTTTAATATCTGTTGCGATATTTATTTTGCATATTCCGCATTTTATTGCCTGTTTTACATCTTCTTCAGGCACGCCGGAGCAACCGTGTAAAACCAGGGGCACATTCACAAGCTGACGAATGTTTTGAATTATGTCAAAGTGAATTTCAGGCTTCCCTTTATATACTCCATGGGCTGTGCCTACGGCAATTGCCAGGGAATCTACGCCAGTTCTATTTACGAATTCGGCAGCTTCTTTTGGGTCTGTGAGTACTTCGTGGCTTGATGAAATATTTTCTTCGACTCCGGAAATATGCCCAAGCTCTGCCTCAACTTGAACTTGTTTTTTATGAGCGTATTCTACGACTTGTTTTACTAAGGAAACATTTTCATTAAAAGGCAGCATAGAGCCGTCGATCATAACAGATGTGTAGCCTGCGTCTATGCATTTTATTGCAAGGTCAAGGGAATTTCCGTGGTCTAAATGTAATGCTATGGGAATATCGGCTTTATTTGATGCTGTATGAGCCATGGCAACTAAATAATCTATTCCGGCATATTCACAGGTGCCGGGAGTTGTCTGAAGTATAAGAGGGGCGCGTTCCTCCTTGGCGGCTTCTACCGTTGCTTTTAATGTTTCTAAATTGTGTATATTAAAAGCAGCTATTGCATAGTTATTTTGCCGAGCTTTGTTCAACATTTCTTTTGAAGATACTAACATTTTTTGCCTCCTTTAAAAAATACCCAGGTTTTTCATAGCAAGAGTCGCGGCGCCTACGGCACCGGCTTTATCTTTAAGTTTTGCAGGTACAATGGGGATTTTATCTCTTAGTGCCTGCATTAAATGTTCATTAAAATATTTCCGCAAGGGAACAAAGAGTCTATCGCCTAGAAGCGATACGCCGCCGCCGATTACAATCATTTCCGGGTTGATAATTTGTGCGTATGTAGAAAGACCGATTCCCAGAAGTTCTGCTGTATTTTCCATCACAAGACGTGCCAAACCATCTCCCTCGTCAAATGCTGCTGAAAGGGTTTTTGTTGTGATTTTATCTACATTACCATCTGTCATCTTTGTCATAATCGTATAGTGGCCTTCCATAATATGCCTTTTAATCTGGCGCACAATCCCGGGGGCTGATGCATACATTTCAAGGCACCCTCGGTTTCCGCAGTTGCAATAAAGTCCATCTTTTATAACGGTTGTATGGCCTATCTCGCCTGCGCTGTAGGAATGTCCCCTGTAAATCTTGCCATCAAGGATTATGCCGGAGCCTATGCCTGTGCCCAGTGTTACACATATAAGGGTGTTTACGTCTTTACCTGCTCCAAAATACTTTTCTGCTAATGTTGCTACTCTTACATCATTGTCCATGAAAATAGGAGTGTGAAAATCCTTTTTAAATTCCTCAATTACCGGCACATTTTGCCATGCTAAATTGCCTGCAAAGATAGAAATGCCTTTTTCTATGTCCATAAGGCCGGGTATTCCGAGGCCTATTCCCCCGATAGGCACAGAACCTGCAGCATCGTAAAGTTTTTTTATTTCATTTTTAATCTTATTTAATACATAATCTGCGCCCTTTGAGGCTTCTGTTTCGGTAACATTTTCGGTTATAATTTCTCCCTTTTGATTTACAAGGGCTGAAGCAATCTTTGTTCCTCCAAGGTCTACACCTATAAAGTACAATTATCTCCCTCCGCTTCTTTTAAAAGATGGCTGTCATAACAACATCGGCAGCTCCTTTTATTGTGGCTATTTCACCCATCTGAGAAAACTCAATTTTGCACTGATTAAAGCTGTTTTCAAGGCATCGGTCTTTTACTGTATCAAGCATTGTCTTTTCGATGGAGGATTTTGCTTTCACTATCCCTCCTCCGATTACCAAGAGTTCAGGATTAAACGTATTTATTGCATTTGCTATGCCTATGCCGAGGTAGCGGGCTGTCTGCCTCAAGAATCTGCCTGCAAGGTTATCGTTTTTCTCGGCGGCTTCGTAAATCATCTCAGGTGTTATATCCTCAAGGTTTCCTCCTGCCATTTCTTGAACCATGGAGGACCTTCCTTCCTTAATTGACTTAATCATTGATTTTACAAGGGCATTCTCAGATGCCACAGCTTCTAAACAGCCATAATTGCCGCAGCTGCACAGCGGTCCGCCCACATCTATGGTAGTGTGTCCGATTTCTCCGGCACTGTCCCCGCATCCTCGATAAAGCTTACCATCTATAAATATTGCAGAACCTATGCCGTAGCCCACTTTCAAAAACACCATATTTTCAATGTCGGATGCTGAGCCATAGTAAAATTCCCCTATGGCCATGGCTCTTACGTCGTTTTCTACAAAGGTTGGAAGGCCTATTTTTTCTTCAACGATATATTTTATAGGAACATTTCTCCAACCAAGATTTGGCGCAAATAAGGATATGCCTTCTTTAGACTGAACCGGACCGTGAACTACAACGCCGATGCCAAGTATGTCGGTTTTTGCATCTTTTTTTAAATCCAATATTGTGCTGAGCATAAGTTCTAATATGTCATCTTTAGCCATCTTCTGGACGGAGTATTCCTTTTCTGAAATCACGTTCAGCTCTCCGTCTACCAGGTAGCCTCTTAATCTGTTAGAGCTTATATGGATTACCAAAACGTTTAAAGTGTCAGGGTTTATTGCAAGGAGAATGGGCCGCCTGCCGCCGCTGGATTGTCCTATCGTATGCTCTGTTACTATCCCCGAGTCCAGTAGTTTGTTTGTTATATAGGTAATGGCAGGAGCCGTAAGGTTTGTCGCTTTTGCAATATCTGCCCGGGATATCGGGCCCTGGTGTCTTATTGTATTTAAAACCAAGCAGTCGTTAGGAGTTGCTATTGTTTTAAATTTATCTAGATCAAATTCTCCCATAAAAAATTCTCCAACTTCATTAAAATTTTTACTATCTTAAATATATATTCGACATATAAACAGAAAATCCTGCTACTTTTTTAATTACTTTATAAAAATTTTAATTAAGTAATTAAAATAATTAAAAAAGGCTTCTGTTAAGAAAGCCTTTTATTATAGATAAATTTTCTTTTAATAAAACAGACTTGCTATTTCTTCCAGGCTTATTGAGCCGAAGTAGTCCTTTAAATTCAACTTCGAAAGAGCAGCTTTTATTGCATCGTTTTTGAATTTTTGTCCTTTAAGTTGCTTTTCGACTTCTGAAATATCGCGGACACTCATGAAATCGCCAAAAAATTTGATATCTGTTATTATACCATCTCTTACGTTCATGCGAACTTGGATTTCTCCGCCGTCAAAGCGGTGGGAACGCACAAGATCAAACTCGGGAGCATTTCCGAAATTCCATTCCCATGTTGCATATTTTTCATCTCTGAGCTTTGTGATATTTTTCATATCTTCCGGAGTCAGTATATATTCATTTAGCTCGCTTCCCTCTACCTCAAAAACATATTTTAGAAGCATTTCTTTAAATGTGGGAATCGATATATCGTCCTTTAAATACTCCTTGATATTTGTCACTCTGCTTTTTACAGATTTTACGCCTTTAGAGAGAATTTTTTCAGGTTTAACATTCAATGCTTTGCTGAGAACCGTCAAATCTGAGTCAAATAACAGGGTGCCGTGGTGAAGTATTCGTCCTTTGGTGATATATTGGGCATTGCCGGATATCTTTTTCCCGTCTATTGTTATATCATTTCTGCCGGAAAATTCAGCATTTATTCCTAATTTTTCAAGAGCTTTTACTATGGCCTTAGCAAATCTTTCTATATTGTTGAAGTCTTCCGGCTTGTAGTCTACCACAAAGCTAAAATTTACATTGCCCAGGTCATGATAGACTGCTCCTCCCCCTGACATGCGCCTTACCACTATAATATTGTTTTCATTTACATATTCCCGGTTTACTTCTTCTATAGTGTTTTGGTTTCTGCCGATTATAACGGCGGGTTTATTTTGGTAAAAATAAAAGTAATCCTCTGATGGATCAAGGCTGCTTACTGCATATTCGTCAAGGGCCATGTTGAAATAAGGATCGTTTGATTCGTTTTTGATGTATAGCATTGCAAACCTCCTAGTATAATATAGTTTAATGCTTTAGGATATACATATGATTTTAGTGTAAGTCTCTTTAATCTCTATAGCAAGCTTTGTATCACGTTATAAAATTTGCAGCGATGTGGAAAGTATCGTAAACTACTGATATAATAAAATCAGATTAGTAAGGGTGGTGTTAGTAATATGAATACCCAACAGCGCAGGAATAAAATTTTAGAGTTGCTTAAGTCTTGCAAGGAACCTATGTCAGGCAGTGAACTTGCAAAGATTTTCAATGTTACGCGGCAAGTCATAGTCCAGGATATTGCTATACTTAGGGCAGCAGGAAATAATATTATCGCAACTGCTCAAGGGTACATGGTGCAGGGCACGATGCTGCCTTATACCAAACAAATAGCTGTGCGCCATGATGCAGATCTAACCCGGGAAGAGCTGCTGACATTTGTAGAATGCGGCTGTAAAGTGATTGATGTAATAGTTGAGCATCCTATATATGGCGAACTTCGAGGCATGCTTATGCTGTCTACTTCCGAGGATGTGGAAAATTTTTTAAATGCAGTGAAAGAACATAGGGCAAGTTTGCTTTCGCAGCTTACAGACGGGGTGCATATTCATACGATTGAGGCTATTAACTTGGACTGCATCAATAAAGCCGAAAAGCTATTAAAGGAAAAAGGGATGCTTTTAGAATAATTTTTTTAAAATTTATTGACTTGTCATGTGTATATACAGTATAATAGTTACTAACAACTATTATACTTTGAAAGGAAAAAATGTGCAATGAAAACTAGAGATCTTGTAATAAGTGCTTTACTGACAGCACTGGCAATATTAATACCGGTAGCTTTCGGCGGCTACCTCAGGGTATATATCCCTCCGTTTTCGGCAACACTGGCCTCTCACGTACCCTCGATGCTGGCAATGTTAATTAGCCCTTGGGCAGCTGTGATGGTAGGGTTGGGTTCTGCCTTTGGTTTCCTGCTTATGCTGGGACCTGTTGTAGCGGCAAGAGCTCTTATCCATGTAGCATTCGGAGTAGCCGGTGCTTATTTAATCAAAAAGGGTTTTTCGTTCTCCAAGGCTTTAATTGCCGTAACACCGATTCATGCTTTAGGAGAATCTTTGATAGTGCTTCCCTTTGGTTTTGATCTATATACCGCATTTGTGGTTGTAGGTATAGGAACCATACTGCACCATTTGGCAGACAGCGCCATAGCCGTAGTGCTCTATAAAGCTGTTTCGAATAGTATGTCTTTATCTAGAAGGAGTTCCTAGCTCTCTTTTAACTATATCATCCAGTATTACTCCCGCTTCTTTTATAACATTAAGACACCTGACCTCATCGTTATGGTGTTTTTCTTTTAGGGGTTTGCACAATATATCACCCATCTTATCCTTATATCGGCTTAAGAATTCTTTTTCTAATGTCTTGATACGCTCACTTTCGTGAGCTTTTTCTTTTGTAAAAAGCACGCCCAGCACCATTATCCCGCCTGTCAGGGCACCGCATACACTTTCAATCCCCATGCCGCCTCCAAAGCCTGATGCCATTTTCAGAGCTTTTTTATCTAAGTTTAAACCATATTCTTCATTTGCCGAATAAACCATGGTCTCCGCGCAGTTTAAGTCAAATTCCTTTGAATAGTACTTTTCTATTTTTTCAGTCAGCATAGTATTCACTCCTTTTTTAATCTTATGCAAGAGATGTAAATTTTGGATCAATTAATTCTAAAATTTTTCTACGAGTTTCAAGCTCCAACGAATCATCAAGTTTTCCAAGTTCAACAGTGCCATATTTATTGCGCAATGCCGCCTCTATTATTTTATCACATAATCGGGGATTATTGGGAAGGAGGGGGCCGTGAAGATATGTGCCGATTGTATTCTTGTAGCGCATGCCTTCTGTTTTATCTTCACCGTTATTCCCAAATCCGAAAATTACTCGTCCTAAAGGCTTAAGACCATTTAGATATGTTTTTCCAATGTGGTTTTCGAAGCCGATGAGATTATAATTTTCGTCAGTTTCTACTATAATATTGCCTGCAAAGTGGTCTGTCGTTTGTTCTGTATAAAAATCGAAAAGCTCAAGTCCCAAAGTTGCGCCATTTGCATCTTGATATCTGCCTAGTATGCGGTAACCTCCGCATATGGCAAGAAACACTTTGCCTTCTTCGATAGCTTCCTTCAAATAAGGCTTTATACTTTTCATATCTTGAGCAACTATACTTTGCTGCCTGCTTGCTCCATGACCTATAAAAAATATGTCTTGGTTTTTGAAGTCTTCGGCTTTGTCATTTAATCTGCGCTCTTTAACTTCTACCGAGATGTTTCGCCACTGGCAGCGTCTAATAAGGGCAAGCATATTGCCGCTGTCTCCGTACATATTCATAAGGTCAGGGTATAGGTGGCATATATTAAGCTTCATTTGCTATCCCTCTCTTTTAAAATCTTCCGGATGTCGAAGGTGGTGCTGTAATTTGATATGATATAAGCTATTTCGCTTTTGGTATTTACTATATTATCTACTGTGTCCTCAAGTGTTTCGGATATTATAAGTTTTTCCGTATCTATTCCGGCATATTTTAGCCTGAGAGCTACATCATATCTTCTGCGTCCAAATAATATATAGTTTATTATAGTGTCGTCTATCTTTTTTAGTATCTCAAAATCCGTATCCCACAGCCATGACACGTCCCGTCCGTCCTGGGGAAGGTCGTTTACTCCAATGGCAACTGTTTTTGTCCTTCCGTCTTTACTTACCGTTTTCATTGATTCGTTAAATCCTACAGGGTTCTTGGCAAGATTCAAAAGTATTGGTTTTTGAATATAAAACTCTTCCATTCTGCCTGCCTGAGGCTTGTATTTTTGCAGCCCTTTTATTATAATTTCAGGCCTTATACCTATAAGAAGCCCGCAGGATACGGCAGCCGCCGTGTTATATGCAGTGTATCTATCGCTTATATCTGTTTTTACCGCAATTATCGATTTTTTATCTTTATCTAAGATATTAAATAGCTGAACACCTTCCTCGTTTTCAATGACTGCGCTAAAATCAGGAACCGGTCTATGAAAACCGCATTTGCCGCAGCTGTAGCGGCCGAGCTGTCCATAATAGCGGCAGTCATAGGAAAGGATGCTGCCGCATTTTTTACATAAAACAGCATCTGCCATCGTATCTTCGCTTATATTGTCAAACCACTTTTCAACGCCGTAATACCGTTTCGGATTAGGCAGTAAATTTCCTATGCTTACAAGAAAGGGATCGTCTGCGTTTATTAAAAGAGTGGTATCGGGAGATGCTTCTAATCCATCTCTTATCTTATTTAAAAGGGTGTCAATTTCTACATATCTGTCCGACTGATCCGGAAATATATTGGTAAACACGATTATGTCAGGCTTTGTAGCAGCAGCTGCTTTTGGCAAGGATGCTTCATCTACTTCCATACACGCAAAATCCAGTGACGGTTTAAAAACTGAACTGCTGTCTATAAAAGCCGATATTAACCCAACTTCCATGTTTGCACCGATATTATTGCAAGCGCAAGTATAGCCTGCCTCCTGGATTATGGAATAAATCATATTGTTTGTTGATGTCTTTCCATTTGTGCCTGTAACAAATATTATGTCATTTTTTACCTTTGAGCTAAACCAAGTAAGGATATTAGGACTTATTTTAAGTGCTACCCTCCCGCCTATGCTGGTTCCCTGGCGGCCTGCAATTTTTGCAAGATTTACAGCGGCTTTCCCCGCTAAAACGGCAAATGTTTCTTTCAATGTTTTGGAGCCCCCTTTAGTATATCGCACAAAACTCTTTTTAAATTATAGCATCGAGTATTTTCAGGTGCAATTTTTTTAAATTATTAAGGAGTGCCCTATTCTGACACTCCTCCTGTTTTTTATAGACTATTTATTTCTTCAGTTGAATACAGTTTTATTCCCGCTGATTGGAGAACCTCTACTGCTCTCTCCGGTTCTTCCACTCGAAATAGTATCAATGCCCTTTCACCGTTTCGCTTAATAAATGAATAGAGATATTCTACACTGACGCCGGCATCGTTTAAAATTTGAAGGGCGCGGTTTAACCCTCCGGGCTTATCTGTTACCTCAACTGCTAATACGTCCGTTGTGCTAACCGGGAATTTCTCAGCTTTTATTGCCTCAACTGCCTCTTTAGGTTTATCTACAATCATCCGTAAAATCCCAAATTCGGTAGTATCTGCTATGGAAATAGCTTTGATATCGATATTATTTTTCTCTAAAATATCCGTAACTTGAGAAAGTTTACCGGGTTTGTTTTCTAGGAATACCGAAATCTGTTTTACAAACATATAACCCCTCCGTTCATTTTGCTTGTAATGTGCCTCATAATTTCCTTTTGTCGATAACGCGCTTAGATTTGCCCTCTGTCCGCTCAATAGTGTGTGGTTCAACTAATTTTACGTTTACATTTATGCCTAAAGTTGTATAGATAGATGATGTAATTTTTTTCCTGACTTCTTCCAGCTTTCTTACTTCATCGGCAAAAAGCTGTTCTGACACTTCAACCCATACCTCGATAGAATCAAGGTTGTCCTTTCTATCCACTATAATCAAATAGTGGGGCTCAGCATCGCCGGCAGCCATTAAGGCGCTTTCGATTTGAGACGGGAATACATTGACTCCTCTGATAATCAGCATGTCGTCGGTTCTGCCTAGGATTTTCTCAATTCGGGCATGGGTCCTGCCGCAAGCACACGGCTTATAAGAAATAGAGGTGATATCTCGCGTTCTGTACCTAATAACCGGCAAGCCTTCTTTATCAATTGTTGTAATTACCAGCTCGCCTCTTTCACCCTCAGGAAGCGGTTCTTCTGTTACCGGATCTATTATTTCGGGGATGAAGAAGTCTTCTGCGATGTGAAGACCGTTCTGCTCCATACATTCAGCCGCTACTCCAGGGCCTATGACCTCGCTGAGCCCATAAATATCAAGTGCTTTTATTCCAAGTTTTGATTCAAGGTCTTTGCGCATATTATCAGACCAAGGTTCTGCTCCAAAAATTCCTGTCTTAAGTTTTAACTCTTCTTGCTTTATTCCCATTTCTTCTAAGGTTTCGGCGATGCAAAGGGCGTAAGAAGGGGTGCATGCAAGAATCTCGGTACCTAAATCCTTCATGAGCATAACCTGCCGGCGAGTATTGCCGCCTGACGTAGGCAGCACCACTGCTCCTAATTTTTCTGCTCCATAGTGAAATCCTAAACCGCCGGTAAAAAGGCCGTATCCATAGGAGACCTGAACCACCGAATCTCTCTTTCCGCCTCCCATTACAAGGCTTCTTGCGATTAATTCGGCCCAATTAGAAATATCTCTTCTGGTATAGCCTACTACTGTAGGTTTTCCTGTGGTCCCTGATGAAGCGTGAATTCTGATTATTTCTTCGATAGGCACTGCAAACATGCCGTAGGGATAGTTGTCCCTAAGATCTTGTTTTGTTGTAAACGGCAGAAGCCTTATATCTTCTAAAGTTTTTATGTCTTCAGGAATCACTCCTATTTCCTGCATTTTCTGTCTGTAGCTTTCCACATTGTGGTAAACTCTGTCTATAGTTTCTTTAAGTTTTGTAAGCTGATATGAACGAAGCTGCTCTCTGTCTATACATTCTCGTGTTTTATTCCAGTGCATAGCCGTCCCCTCTACTTTGAAATTTTACTTTAATAACACGCTCTCCCAGTTGTGCTAAGCAAACAATTGTTAAGTAAAATTATATAATATAATGTCAAAATTGCAACCACAACTTATAAATGAGTTTAGTTTTCGGTAATTAATCAACTTTTTTAAGAATATTATAATAACCTGAGCAAAGTCAAGAAAATAAAGGCTTTATAGCTATATCACCCTTTAAGGGTGATATAGCTTTTTGCAAAATCATCAATATAGGTGAATGCTTTTTAAATAAAAATCGTTTATTATAGTTGCATAAGAGTCGGAATGCTCAGCTATTTGGAAAATATTAATAAAATTCGCGGCTCAATAAGTAAAAAAATAAAAAGGGAAGGAGGTTACATAAGCGGCATTACCCAACACAGCACAAAAATAGCACAAAACAGCTTCAAAGATGCGGTAAAGTAAGATACTAAAGCTATCAGCAGATGAAGAGCACTGGAAATCGGATATTTAACGGGGAATATTTAAAAATTTATGTCAGGAGGCAGGAGTATGCCCAAAAAAATTATATCATTGTTAGTGGCTTTAGCAATGCTAGTGTCACTACTGCCGGGTATGCCGGTTATAGGATATGCTGCCGATGAGGAAACAGTCAATGAAACTGAAATAATTTCACCAGGAGCTCCAGAGGAACAACCAAATGAAGGACAAGAGGAAGGTACTTCAGCAGATGGTGCAGAAATCGAAGAAGAACAAGGAACTCCGCCGGAAGAGACACCTTCTGAAGAAGGAACGGATACCGAAGAAATGCCTCCGGAAGAAGAACCTTCGGAAGAAGAGCCTTCAGAAGAAATGCCTCCGGAAGAAGAGCCGGATGCTGAAGAAATACAGGAGGGCTCCGATACGGAAGATGGCACACCTGTGGAAAATCCGGAAGACTTAGAACCGGAAGAAGAAGTTTTGCCCGAGGCCGAAGAAGAACAGCCTCAGGTGGAAGAAGAAGTTTTGCCGCTTCTTATTGAAGAAGAGCCAAAACCTGAACCTGAATTTATCTACGCATGGATTATGCAGTGGGACGGAACTTATCCCACGGAAGGAGATACTTCGTTTTATGTGGAAGCCAAAGGGCATAACCTTGAAGAACTAGAAGCGGTAGTTTGTATATCTGACAGCAACGGTTATACTTATGTAGCAAGCCAAATGGGCAAATTTCTTTTAGGAAAAACAATCGAGGGTTATGAATGGTATATTTACAAGATGGAAATGGACAGTGGAGAAACCCTTGAAGACACGACTTATTATATTAGACTTTGGGACGAACAAACAGATACTTATTATGATGCAGAACAGAATGGCAATTTTAATCCATCATCTTCAGATCCGTCTTATATCCATCCTTATTTACGAAAGACAGGCGGACCTGTAGAAATTTCATCATCTGCTGTATCAGTCCCATTTGAACTTACGGCCAGCAGCTTTGCAACTGGTCTTTCGGAAAGCGACTTTGAAATTGAAGTTATCCATACTGATAGTATGGATTGGAACGGACCGGAGGAAGGAACAGTTGTTAAAGTCGGCGAAATGACTGATTTTGATGTAACCTTAGCAGAAAATTGCTCTTACATTATAAAAGGGAATGCGGTATTAAACGAAAATTTAGAAGCAGGGCAAAAACTTTATGCGGCAGTCACTGCGCCTACAAGGGTCGGTGATCTCACAGCCTATACGGATATGCAGCCCATATCTGTTTTATCAGATGATAGCGCCAGTATCGGACAATTTAATATATTAAACAGCCTACCATGCAGAAATATACAGGAAGAACATTTTGAAGGCGGCTCAGATTATATGCCGGCAGATGGCACTACAACGTTTGCTGTAGGGGAAAATGAAAACAAGCTTTATTTTAAGATTACAGGCACTAAACTAAGTGATGCCTCTAAACTGACTTTTACAGTAAATGATACATCAGTTCAAACCCAAAATGTTAGCATGAGCGGACCGGATTACGGTATTTACACAATTACCGGCGAAATAGCTGTCGGCTCATCTCAAGCGGGAGATTTAAAAATATTTTACAATGGTCAGGAACTTTACCAAACCTCCTTTACAAAAGTTACAGAAAGTGAGGCCAAAGGAGCTACACAATTTATCCCTATGTATGATAAAAACGATATTGAAAGCTCGATGCCTATAATGCTTGCGGGCAGTTCGTTTTATCTAGATTTAGGATATCCGTTAAATATTACGCCAGATGCATCTAAATTTACGGCAGTTTTAACCAAGTATGGAAACGATGGGATTACAACTGATGTAGCAGCAGATGTAGAAGCGGCAGATGTAGATAAAGGTCGCTTAACTTTAAAAATCGCAGTGCCCCAAAAGCTGGTGGATATGTATGAGTTTCGCGTTTTTTACGATGGCGAACCATTGAACATAGTTGGTTATAACTACAATTGGTCAACCGAAAATTTTGAATTTGATTCATATGAAAATCAGGTTAATATATATTTTGGCAATGAAGGAAAGATACCTTATATTTATATGACAAAAGAAACTTCATCGGGCTTAATCTTGTATGGCGACGGATTTTCCTCTGATAAAAATTATACAGCTCATTTTATACAAAGAGGAACTGAATCTATCAATCCTCCGGAAGAAGAACGTGATGTAGATTACCGCTCGGAAACCGAATTAGTAGTTGCAAAAGATGAGTTAAAATCTCTTTCGCCTGGCTGGTATAGCATATATCTTACCGCGGCAGCAGAAGAAGGAGAGGAACTTATAAACGGCGTCGTTGATGCAACATTGCTTCTCGCGGAAAGCGAGGCTTTGAAGCGGCCAACGGCAAGGATAGCAACCGGCGACTATACCACAGAACCCACGATATCTCTTTCTGTATCTTTTGGAGATTATAAAAGAGTAAAAATTGCAGAAAGCGTAGCAGGTCTTGAAGGTGCTGAGTGGCAAAGTACACCGCCTACATCCTATACTTTAAGCGAGACATATGGCTTAAAAACGCTTTATTTTCTTTTTGAAGCGGATGATGGGTCTACAATTACCTTAACCGCTACAATCAATTATCGACCGAGCTCTCTTGCACCAATGCTGGAATTTGGCATAGCAGGAGTAGAAATTTCCGAAGCTGGAGTAATACTTGATAAAGGAGTCTCCTACACCTTATATTTCAAACACATAGAACCCAATCTCGTTGGAACCGTAGTCTTTGAGGACGAAAATGGCAATATACTGCAAAGTGAAACACTTTACCGCACATCAGGACATGTAGGAGAGTGGGTATATTCAAAGAGCATAAAAACAGTAGACAACTTAGCAAATGCTAAACGCATTGTATTTTCAGCGAAAACAAAAACTACTCCTGAAATTTCTACCGAAAGCATCGCAATTCCGGTTGCAATTCAAGATCAGGCAAGTATAGGCGATGCTCAAACCAAATTTGATGTTGTATATTTTGGATATGGCAGCTCGGGTCAATATATTTCAAAGAATGGCAATGTAACATATTCTTTATCCGGAACAGCAGGATTTACCGCTAAAGCTGTTGTGAAATATATCAAATCTAATGGATCGGATGCAGAAGAAGAATATACCTTGCCCGAAACTGGAAATTCAACCGGAATATATAAGCTCAAATCCACATTACCGGAAGATGCCGCAAAAATAAAAAGTGTCCAATATATTATAGAAGATCCGTTAAGACCTGATATAAATAAGTTTTCTGACGAAAAAACTTATGAAATACCTATTACGTCCAGCGTAAGTTTTAAAGATCTTGACAATAGCGACGGGAAATATAATAGCGTGTATCTTACTTTAATTTCATCTCAGCCCTGGGATTATAGAAATGTTTCAATCAGAGATAATATAACTGAAATAAACTTTGAAAACCTTATTCCGGGGGTAAGTTACAAATATGATATCACCGGCACGCGCAATATGACTTTTGCGTCGGGGAATATAGATACACAGCCCGGTCAAGAAAGCGTTGTTTCGCTTTCAGGAGAAAATATCAAAGTGCCGGCAACTATTACCTTCGATAGTGGAGATGCTGAACTTAGTCCAAACTCTTATATTTACTATACCTATGTAAGCGGTGAACATACAAATTCCTCTTATGCTGCTTTTGGAACGACACAAGAGAATTTCTATGTGGGACAAGAAATTAAATATACTGTTAATCTTTCATCAACCGATCTTAGGAAATATAAAGCTATTGAACAGAAAACTTTCAAAATCGAAAACAGATCACAAAACATAACTATACCGCTAGAAGAACTTTCAACAATAAAGATAAGCGGCAAAGTCACAGATAAGAAGATATCTGGACGGCCAATCGAAGGAGTAAGCGTTACTGCAATTCAATCTGTGCATAACGGATATTTGCGGTTTAATCACTCTACATCAGCTGTCACAGACAGTGAAGGCAAATTTGAGCTTGACCTATATCCGAACGATCCAACTAGAATAAATTTAGGATGTTCCGGCTATGAAAACCTGACTATGGAAGATTTTGAACCTTCAAGCGAAGCTCCAGATATTGCAGCCGAGCTTACTTATGCCACTAAAAATACAGTTAGAATAACTTTAAAAGTGCTGCCGCTTGTTGCCGAAGGAGAAACACCGGACTTAAGCGAGGCGAGCGTTGCTGATGTAAATCAAATTTATTTGTGGTCTGCCTCCGGCATTTCGGGAGGCGTACAATATAATCCATATTATTCAAAAATAACTTTCTCAGGAGAGGACAATGCCGAAAAAGAAGTAAGCTTTACTTTCAATTCCTATAAGCTTGACTTAGTCCAGCCTACAATTACCACCAAACTTGATGCTTATGGAAATGGGAGCATCGAAGTTCTGGCACGGCAAAACGGGATGATTGCAGCAAATATTCCTACAAGTGGCGAAAACCCGCCTCTCGGTTATATGATAGTTTTTGATCAAAATGGATATCGATGTGGCAATGTAATTACTGGTGCAGGATATCTGTCGACAGCAGGACTTAATTTAAAAAACGGAACTTACACTGTTGTAGCGCTAAAAGGTTACAGTCTTGCTAAAATCAGCAATTTTTGGACCCTGTCTCGGTTAAAGGCTGCTTTACCGGCTGAAGATACGTTTTATGTCGAAAAAACAGTTAATGTCCGAAACGGTATATTGACTGATTTAGGGGATGTAGAAATACCGGAAATTGTTACGAACGAGCTCCTTGGCGGCTTTAATGTTCGCTTTGAGACAGAGTACGTTCCAAGCACCGATGAAGCAAAAGTTGTAGCCCGTATAGAGGGACTGAGTTCATCTAGGGAAAAGAACTTGCTAATAAATTACATCGCAGCACAAAGTGCAACTTCTACTGTAAAAGATGACAGTGCTTTTATAGACGGGAAGAAGATGAACTACAATAATTCTTATTTTCCGATAAATACAGAAGATAGAAAAATACTTGATCACCTGGTGCAATTCTCAGTTATCCCGTCTGAGAACCAGCAAATTGTTACTGCTGATATAGAAATTTCATATATCTTAAATGATCAGCTTTTTACTGAAAAGTTTTCTCAGACGATACCTGTTGACAGAGTAACACTTGAAACCAAGGAACAGATAGAACAGGGAGAAAAAGCCAGATCATTGAGTGTTTCAGGAACTGCACCGGCAGGAGCCAATGTGGAAATTTATGATGGTCCTGAACTTGTCGGTTCTGTTACAGCAGACGCAAAAAATCATTATACTTCCATAATATCTCTAACGCATCCGGATGAACCCGGTGTACATTTACTGACAGCAAAAGCAGAATATAATGAAAAAATGGTTACATCTGTAGAGACGCCAGTAGAAGTTTTAAGCAAGAGGATGTCAGCTTATGCAAGCAATATAGAATTTTTACACTATCCGCACAGCATGTGGAATGATTACAATTTAAAAACTAATTTTCTACTTGACGATCCTCAAAATCCGAACTATTCTCCGAACCGTTTTTACAATCCTAATATGAAGACTAAAATAACATTTAGAATCAACAATTTATTACAAAATCAAATAGATGAGGCAATGGTAGTAACATCTTACCTCGGAGTAGAAAGCGTGCATAAAGCAAAATGGAAAAACGATGTAGAAAACGAAGATAGTGTTTATTCTGAATGGGAAGTGGATGAAGCTTTAGGGTTAATTGACAATGTTTACGTTCAATTTACACTAAAAGATGTGGATGAGCTGAGTATGATTACCGGATATCAAGTTCCTGATTTTAACGAGGCAGTAAGTGCAACGCCAGATCCGGCAGAAGTTTTGCCAGAAATTAGAGATAACGCAGCTAATGCCGATATACAAATAGATCCGACATCATATAACGGTTCTATACCTGTTGACGGCGGAGGTAGTTTGAACTTTAATATTGCATTTAGTGAGAATGTAGAAGTTACACCTGAACAACTTGAAGCTCAAGGTTTTCGAAGGTTCAATACACTGCAAGGCAGCTATTGGGTAAAGGAAAGTGTTGTTACAACTGACGGAGCAGAGCCCGGAACAGTTGACTCTCAGATGAGGCGCCAGATGTACTTTGATGAGAATCTTACTAGAATTTTAAAGGCTGATCAATATGCTGCAAACAATCAACCCAAAGCTCTAAAGGCTTCTTCTCAAACAGCCGGAGCTACGGACACTGCATTGAGTGCTATTGATATTACCGGTAATCTGCAAAATACAGGAGAGATAGTGTACGAAAAATTAAAAGGGGCACCGGCCGAACTTGGTCGTTATGGAACAGCCATGAATGTTGTGGGCGGTGCAGGTCTTGCCGTAAACATCTTACGAGGCCGTACAACCAAAGATGCGCAAGCCCTCTATGATGTAGTAAACCTTGTCAGAGATACTAAAAAACAAAATGCATTGTGTCAAGAAATTAGGGATTACAGTGATTTGACCGTAAGCCACTATTGTATCAGCAACACGTTTAACAGTGTAGGCTATGTGGCAGGTTATATAGGTCCTATAGGAAAAGGCTTAAGCATAATAACTTCCTTAGGCGGCAGTTGGTACAACAGCAGCACCAGTCAAGAGCTGGATGCAATGTGGGATTCCATAATGCGCAGCATAATGATAGAGCTTAAGCTTCAAGATTACAAACCTACACGAAAAGAAAAGCAGGAAAAGACAAAATGGTTGCTCGATC
Organism: Tepidanaerobacter sp. EBM-49; assembly: GCF_001896645.1. Classification (NCBI taxonomy): domain Bacteria; kingdom Bacillati; phylum Bacillota; class Clostridia; order Thermosediminibacterales; family Tepidanaerobacteraceae; genus Tepidanaerobacter; species Tepidanaerobacter sp. EBM-49. Next base: position 13,363 of record NZ_MPPE01000055.1, on the reverse strand, counting down.
CCTCTGGATACGTTTTTGAAGGCATAGACTCTAACCGGGTAGAAGGTGTAGAAGCTTCTATATATGGCAGTGATAGCAAAGACGGCTCTTACAACTTCTGGCAAGAGGCCAGCGAAAGCAACCAAGAAAACCCGCAGCTTACGAATTATGATGGACGTTACGGTTGGGATGTTCCTGAAGGCTGGTGGAAAGTACAATTTAGCGATGAACAAGAAAAGTACTTGCCATCCGAGACAAAACCTATGGAAGTTCCGCCTATTCATGACAAAGTAAATATAGGACTTCTGGCCACAGAAAAGCCAAATGTTATAGGAGCAGCCCTAACCCCTAAAGGGCTTGAAATCGAATTTGACAAGTTTATGCAAGCAGAAAGTATCTATGAAGAGGATATGGGAATAATTAACGCTGAAGTATATGGCGACAGCGGCAACCTGGTACCTATAGAAAAAATAGATTTTCTGATCACGGCAGAAAACACAGCCTACAAAAAAGATATGGATTATCAAAGAGATATTATTTACTCAGACAACTTCGTAAAACGTATTTGCCTTGTAGCAGATGAGACAAAATACCCCGGCGGATTTCATATGTATAAAGAAGATGGTGAAACACTGGAGACTTACATTGCCGAAGTCAGCCAAAATGTTAAAAGTTATGCAGGGGTTAAAATGGCAGCTGATTATATAACTGAAGCTCTTACACTGAAAGAGCGGACAACTGCCGCAATTCCAACAGCTGATATAGCTGACGGTTCTTATGCAGAACCTATTTACGTAAAGCTTTCCAGTGAAACGCCGGGAGCTACTATTTACTACACTACTGACGGATCTAATCCGACCACGCTAAGCCGTGTCTACAAGGAAATTGTAAACACAGAAGATGGAAAATCAGGGTTGCCTATTGAAAAGACATGTGTCTTAAAGTTCTTTGCCTCTAAAGTAGGTATGGATGACAGCGATATAGCCACTGCTTCCTACACAATCGGCGAGGCGGGACAAAACATAACGGCAGCACCTACGGCCAGTATACCTTCGGGAACGTATAGCGGCACACAGCATGTAACTCTCAGCTGCAGAACGCCCGGAGCTACAATATACTATACTTTAGATGGAACACGTCCAAGCATAAGCAGTAATATTTACTCCGGCCCTATCGAAATTGCAAAGACTACAACAATAAAGGCTATAGCTGTAAAAGAAGGATATGCTGACAGTGCAGTTGCAACATTTGTTTATGTCATAAAGGAAAGTGCAGGCGGAGGTGAAAACGGCGGCGGAACAGGTGGAACAGGTGGTGGTTCTACTACTAAAAAAACTACTTCCGAGAGCGAACCGACTGTTACAGTTGAAAAATCCGATGGAATCTCAATTGTCAAAGCTGTAATAGAAACTACAGTTTCCGATGGAAAAGCCACTGAAAATATTACTGCAGATATCATGGAAGCATTAATTGAAAAAGCTGTAAAAGAAGGAGCCGGAGCCGTGATTCAGCTTAATATCCAAACAGGGGACGGCGTATCCCGGATTGCAGCTGATATACCTGCCGAGTCTTTAGAAACTGCTGCGGCAAAGGGAATTTCTGTTGAATTCTTGTCTCCTTTAGCTTCAATACTCTTTGATGAAAAAGCGCTTGATGAAATTGCCAAAGCCTCGCCTTCTGAAAATGTAAGTATAACAATTTCTTCACTCTCACCAATTATTTCTGATGATTTGAGAATAGGCGGAAGGCCGACTTATGAGCTGACAGTTAAAGCGGGAAGTAAAACAATTTCGGATTTTGGCGATGGGATCGCAACAGTTCGCATTCCGTATAAATTACAATCAGGTGAAAACAGGAATGCTATAGTGGTCTATTACTTGGGAGATGAAGAGAACTTAAGACTTGTAAGGGGCCGCTATGATGCTAAAACAATATCTGTAGTTTTTAAAACAAATCATTTCTCTAAGTTTATAATAGGATACAACTTGGTGACATTTAAAGACGTGCCTGCTTCTGCCTGGTATAAAGATGCTGTAGACTTTATTGCAGCAAGAGGTATAACCACAGGAACCGCGGAGGGAATCTTTAGCCCGCAAGAGCAGCTGACGCGCAGCCAATATTTAGTTATGCTGATGAGGGCATACGGAGTAGAACCCGATGCGCAGCCGAAAGACAACTTCCTAGATGCCGGCAGCACATATTATACCGGTTATCTGGCAGCAGCTAAACGCCTTAATATTACAAAAGGTATCGGCAGCAACCTTTTTGCTCCGGAGCGGCCGATTACAAGACAGGAAATGTTTACACTGCTTTACAACACCTTAAAGGAGCTGGGAGAATTGCCTGTCGGCACTACCGGAACAACCCTGGAAAGCTTCAGAGATGCCGATAAAGTAGCTCCTTGGGCAAAAGAAGCTGTGGAATATCTGACCAAAACAGGAATGGTGCGCGGAAGTAATGGCTTGTTAACTCCCGAAAGCATTGCAACAAGGGCTGAGATGGCGCAAGTGCTTTACAATTTGCTCTAGATTCAGCTGGTAAATTTAGTAAACAGCAAAAAATAAGCAGCAAAAAAACACACAAGGAGGCGCTCTTTAAAAGAGCGCCTCCTTTCTAGTATGTCCGGAATAGGTGCAGTTCTTAGACTGCCGGCTTTTCTTCTTCGGTTATTTTTTCTAAAATCTTAATCCCTTCTATGATTTCATCAGGGTGGATACGTTCTGACGGAACGCCTCTTTCTATACATTCTATAAAATGTGAAAGCTCACGGTAAAACATGTCGCTGGCAGGCAGGTTTATCTCGGTGGCTACCGCTTTATCCTCTTGAAAGTTATAAGTGAAAGGTTCTTTATCATGCTCATAAACTGTAACTTTTTTTCCATCGTTTTCTAATACTGCATTTTCAAAATATACACGCCAAGCAGCTTTGAAGGGATAATTTGCATTAAACCAGGCTGCCTCTGCCGTAATGTTTAGATTGTCAAGTGTATAGTTGAATCTGTAATGCTCTTTATATCCGGCATCAGGCCTGCCACAACTTGTATATGTAAAGTTTTTTGGCTTTCCGAAAATGCTTATAATCAAATCCAAGTCATGGACATGCAAGTCAAAGGGCACAAGTCCGCTTTTCTTTCTGTCAAAAAGCCACCCTCCCTTGCTCCATGTAGGGCAAGCGCTAAGTCTTATGAAATAGCCGTCCAGAGGCTTGCCGTATTTTTCGCTTTTTACGGCTTCATAAAGAATTTCAGATTCTCTTGTAAAACGCACGACTTGACCTACAAAAAGCAAAAGATTTTTTTTGGCGGCAAGGTCGAACATTTCCTTAGCATCTTTTGCGCAAAGCGCCATTGGTTTTTCCACAATTACATGTTTGCCGCAATTTAAGCTTTCTACTACATGTTCTTTATGAAGATAAGTAGGTGTGCATACATCTATCACATCTATTTGTTCATTTGCTGTCATGGAAGCTATGTCATCATATACGGCTAAATTGAACTTTGCGGCTTTTTCTTTATCCTGCGCAGTATTGCATACTACTGCGACAACTTTGCATCCGTCAATATTTTTGTAGTTATCATAATGCACATTTCCTATGCCCCCAAAGCCAACCATACCAATCTTGACCATCGGTATCCCTCCATTTAAGCACTAAAAAGGCCTATTTTTTTAAGATAATCGTAAGAATCCTTTACTGCTTGATTTACTTCATCAAGATTTCTTGCTCCGTCCTTTGTAAATTCTATTTCTATACTGAGAGGGCAATTGTTATTGGCTTTGTCTAATTCGCTAATAATCCTCTCAAAATCAACGTTTCCTTTGCCTATTGCAGGAAAATTCCACTCGTTATTGGCACCGGCTTTGTCTTTTAGGTGAATATGCCCGATTTTATCTATACATGAACTTATGTCTTCTACCGGATCAATATTTCCATAATATATAACATTTGCAGTATCATAATTTATCATGACTGTCGGCGAGTCCACTAAATCTACAATTTTTTTAAGTTGTTTTCCTGTTCCGTGCTTGCCGTGGTTTTCAAGACATAGTTTGAGATTATATTCCTGTAGGTATGGCACAATCTCTTTTATCTGTTTTGCCACTTCTTCATCGGAAGTTTCAGTTCTATCTTTTAAATGTGCCTCTCCAATTGAAGATATAATATAGTCGCATCCGAAAAATGCCGCAAGTTTAATATTTAAGATAAAATCATTAAGGCGCTCTGTATCCATAAGGTTGCAGTGACCGCTCATGGAAATCGGCGTAAGCTCCGCCTTTTTTAGACTGTCTTTTATTCTGCAGAGCTCTTCAAACGTCATCGTTGGAAAGACATGCTCGGTCCATCCTTTTGTTGCTGTAAGCTCAATATACTTGAAACCAGCCTTGCTTATACCGGAAATAGCATCATCGAGAGAGTAGCCGTGATAAGTGTTTGAATTTACCGCAATAATTCTTTTCACACCATAAGACCCCCTTTAAATTTGAATTTCTAGATTACAAACTGTTCTAAATACCTCTTTGAAAGTTTCAGGCTTGCAAGGACCCTTTCTTCGTTTTCCTCAAAAGCCCTGTCCTCTATTTCTATACACGCATATCCATTGTATCCTATATCAGTGAGAGATGAAACATAAGCTCCCCAGTTTACATCGCCAAGACCCGGGATTTTAGGACTCATGTAATCTAGGGGATAAGCCAGCGTCCCCACTTCTTTTAATTTATCAGGGTGCAGTTTAATATCTTTGAAGTGAACATGAAAAATTTTGTCTCGGAATTCATAAACCGGTTTTATGTAATCCATCATTTGCCAGATAAAATGACTTGGATCAAGATTTATACCGAAATTATCGCTTGGAATAATTTCAAACAATTTTCTCCAGATTTTAGGAGAATTAAAAAGGTTCTGCCCACCCGGCCACTGGTTTTCATCAAAAAGCATTGGACAGTTTTCTATGGCAACTTTTACCCCTTTATTTTCTGCATAGCTTATAATAGGCGGCCAGACTTCCTTAAAAAGTTCTATATTTTCCTCAACGCTTTTATACTGATTTCTTCCTATAAATGTTGTCACCATATTAACCCCAAGTTTTGCGCTGGCATCTATTACTTTGTATAGATGAGAAACATTTGCACGGCGCATCTCTAAGTCATTTCCGATGGTATTAGGATAAAAGGCAAGGGACGAGATTTGAACTTTTTTATTTCTGCAATAATCCCTTATGTAAGCGGCTTTTTCATCATTAAGGCTATCCACATCAATATGGCTGACGCCGGCATACCTTCTTTCCGCTGTTCCTTTAGGCCAGCATGCAACTTCAACACATTCAAATCCTAGTTCGGCTGCAGTATCAATTAGTTTTTCGAAACTGTAATCAGCTAAAATTGCACTTACAAATCCCATTTTCATGCATACCATCTTCTTTCTTTTATTTATTGGATACTATCAGATATAATTAATCTTGATCTATGGTAATGGTTTTACCTTTTTCAGATGATTCTATGCTTGCAAATACTGCTTTCATAGAACTTAGCGCGGCTTTTCCGGATAATTCTGTATCCCTGTCATTTAGTATGCTGTCCACAAATAAATCTATGACACCGGATTTTGTTTGTTTTTCATTTGTCTGTATGCCTTCCATTTCGAAATTTATTTTCTCTCCATCATGCATAAGAACTTTTATAGCATACTGAGGATCATCATATATTCTCATAATGCCTTTTGTTCCATATAATATGGTGCTGTTGTCCTCTGGTCCATAATATGTCCAACTTGCCGTCATTATTCCGATGATTCCATTTTCCATTTTATATATGCAAAATGCATTATCGTCTACGCTTATAGGTTTGCCGTCAGAAGTCTTTTTGTTTAATGTAGCAAGTTTTGCCGTTGTTTCTACAATTTTTTTACCGGTTAAAAACTGTATCAAATCCGTCTTGTGAATTCCAAGGTCTGCCATAGCACCCATAACCGCGGTATTCTTGTCAAAAAACCACACATCAGGACCTGCATCAATGCTCCACGTTTCCGGGCCACCGTGCCCAAAGGTAGTTTTGAAGGTAATTATATCGCCAATCAATCCTTCTTCCACCAGCTTTTTTGCCCTTCTGTGAGCAGGAGCAAGTCTTTGGTTGTGACCTATAAGTAGTTTTTTGCCCGCATCCTCAGCTGCTTTAACCATGGCTTTACAATCTTCAAGAGTTGTTGCCATAGGTTTTTCACAAAGCACATGCTTTCCTGCGCGAAGTGCCTCAATTGTTATCTGGGCATGCAAATTATTTGATACGCATACGCTTACTGCATCTATTGTGGGATTTGAAAGTAATTCTTCGCAAGAAGCATAAGCTATTCCGCCATATTTTTGGGCAATTTCCTTTGTTCTGTCCGGATTTTTATCGTAAAAACCTACTAGGCGGCAATTTTTATTATCAAGATATTCAGGTATATGTCTTACTTGAGCAATTTTCCCACATCCGATAATACCAACATTAATCATAAAGTTATCCTCCTTTTAGGCTTTTTCTTTCTTCTGTAAAAGCACCGCGCAAACAACTATTAGACCTTTAAAGGCTTCTCTTAAGAAAGGCGGTACTCCAAAAAGATTTAGAAGGTTGTTCATCACAGCGATAATCAGCATACCAAAAACAGTGCCTAATACGGTGCCTCTTCCGCCGCTCATGCTTGTTCCTCCCACTACAGCCGCAGCAATTGCGTCCATCTCGTAGCCGCTGCCTGCGTTTGCAAAGTCCATGGAGCCTATTCGCGACACCTGAATTATCGCAGAAATCGCCACAAGTATTCCCATAAGTGAGTATACGCCTGTTTTGACTTTGTCTACATTAACGCCTGAAAGTTTAGCTGCTTTTTCATTAGAGCCTACTGCGATCACTTGCCGTCCAAACACCGTCCGTTTTGAGACATAATATAGTATGCTTGCAATAACCAGCCAAAATATAATAGGCATTAACATAAAATTTCCTATTTTCATGTTTGCAATTTGAAGGAATTCTCTCGGAACCGTTGGATTGTAACCCTGCATAAAATGCTGTGTAACACTTCTAAAAATCTTCATTGCGCCCAATGTTGCGATAAACGGAGGTATCCTGCCTTTGGTTATTAATAGCCCAATCCCTGTACCCAGGCAATATCCTAACACGATTCCTGCAATAATCGCTATCGCAAATGCCGGGATGCCGGTTATACCCATATTTATCAATATGCCCTTTGGCCCTTTGTCAATAAGCATCATCATAACAGCGCCTATTGCAACTGTCGTGGAACCTACCGCAAGATCTATGCCTCCCGAAATTATTACAAATGTCATCCCAAGGGAGATTATGCCAATACCTGCATTATTTCTTAAAATATTTATCCAATTGTTCAGCCACGAACTAAACCAGCTGCCGATGGAGTCATAATCAAACCCCAAAACCAATGTCTGTAATATAATAATGAGTAAGAGAACTATGGCGGTGCTAAAAAGCGGTTCCGCGGTCCATCTGTATTTGAACCATTCAAAAAAGCTTCTCTTCCTTTTTCTGCCGGTATCATCACTCATATTTTGTTCCCCTTTCTTGCTTATTCCAGTCTCCCGCCGGTAGCTAGCCGCATTATGTCATGTTCGTTCATTGTCTTGTCAAAAACTTCGCCTTGGATTGCTCCATGATACATTACGATTGCTCTATCACATATTCTCACAATCTCCTGGGCTTCGCTGGAAAGCACGATTACGGCAATATTTTCATCTGCAAGATTTAATATAATGTCATAGATATCTTCTTTGGCTCCCACATCAACACCCTGAGTAGGATTATCCAGCACTAGAACTTTAGGATTTGCCGACAGCCACTTTGCAAGTACAACCTTTTGCTGGTTACCTCCTGAAAGACTGTTAATGCTGTCGCTAATCTTTCCAAGTTTTATTCTCAGTTCTTTAATTTGCCTGTTGAATATGTTGATATGTCTTGGCCAGTCGATTACTCCTCTTTTTGCAAACAATGGCCATGTAACTATGGATGCATTTTCAAGCACATTCATGTCTTTTATTATTCCGTTTTCTTTTCTATTGCCCGGAAGGTATCCAATACCTATATGAAGGGCTTGGGTTGTGCTAAAAATTTTAATCTCTTTGCCTTCAAGAAATATCTTTCCGTCAAGTATGCTCTCTGCTCCAAAAACCGATTGAAAAAGTTCGCTTCGCCCGTCTCCCAGCAGGCCGGTTACGCCGAGGATTTCTCCGGCCCTTACCGATAAACTGATGTTTCTGTACGCCTTTTCATGAGTAAGCCCTTCCAGGCGAAGAATTTCTTTACCCAATTTTCTTTTTCTTGACAATTGCTCGGTTCTCACATCATAGCCCACCATAAATCTTGCCAGATCGTCAGTTGTTACATCGCTTACATTTCCTTCGGCAACCAGGCAGCCATCTCTTAGCACTATGTATCTTTCGCATATCTCCATTACTTCGTTTAATTTATGAGATATAAAGATGATGCCTACACCTCGCTCTTTTAGCGTCCTCATCATCTTAAAGACTCGTTCTATTTCAGGTTCTGTCAGCGAAGTAGTAGGTTCGTCCATTATTATTATCGATGCATTCATCATCATGGCTCTGCATATTTCAACTATCTGCTTGTAGGATGTATCTAAATCTCGAACCATGATTTTGGGGTCTAGGTCTACATTCATTTCCCTGAAAACTTTTTCTGTTTCATAAACCATTCTTTCTAAATCTAAAGTCCCTCGTTTGTTTTTTAGCTCTCTGCCTAAAAACATGTTTTCATATACAGGCAAATCATTTATAAGGTTAAGCTCTTGGTGTATAAATGCTATACCGGCATTAAGAGATTCTGCAGGGCTTTCAAATTCTACTTCTTTGCCGTCCAGATATATTTTTCCCGAATCCATCTTGCAGACTCCGCCTAGTATATTCATAAGCGTTGATTTGCCTGCCCCGTTCTCACCTATAAGTGCGCATATTTCACCGCCTTTTATTGTAAATGATACATTTTTTAGCACTTTATTGCTTCCAAATGATTTTATGATATTTTTCATTTCAACTATCATGAAACCACATCCATCTTTTTATATGCAAAAGGTTATGGCGACGCCATAACCTTTTGTCTTAGTTGTCTCAATCAACGTATGCTTTTGGTTTAATACGGCGAATTCGGATCTAAGAAATCTTTGTAATTTGTTCTGTCTACTATAGTAGTCGGGATAATTGTAACCTCGGGAGCGTCTTCACCCTTTAATAATTTTACAGCAAGATCGATGGCATCTTTTACCATGGCAGGGCTGTAAAGCGCGGATTCAAGCCATATATCTTCATTTTCGGGCATCATTCTGAAATATTCCTGCATTCCTCCGCCGCCGGTAATGACTTTGATATCGGTTCGGCCTGCTTCTCTTATAGCCTGAAGAACACCTATGGAAGTCTCATCGTCCATGGAAAACACGGCATCGATTTTCGGATTGCTGGTTAGTATATCTGCAAAATCCTTCAAACCGTCTTCCCGAGTAAACTTTGTTGCATATGTAAGTATGTTCCAATCGGGAGCAATTTGCGCCGCTGTTTCCATAAAGCCCTTTTTCCTAAGCTCTGATACTGAACCGGATGTAGGAACTTCTAAAACTACAACAGTTCCCTCTTTGCCTATTTTGTCAGCAATATACTTGGCGCCTTCAATTCCCATGCCTTCATTGTCGCCGGATACTCTGTAAACACCGTCTACATCGATTACGATATCAAAGTTTACAACCTTTATTCCGGCATCCAAAGCCTTCTTTATGGGCTCTTCCATGCCTTCCCACTGAGGAAATGCTACTATAGCCTGTGCGCCCCATGTCATCAGGTCATCTAATTGAGCAGTCATTTCTTCAGCATTACTGCTGGTCTGAATTTTGTAGTCGATCTGGTCTGACAACTCTTTTGCGCGGGCCTCCGCGTGATAGGCAACAGCTGCAACCCAACCGTGGGTAACAGCAGGGGCTAAGATACCAACCTTGAATTTCTCTCCTCCACCGCTATTTTCGCTAGGTGTGCCTTCTTCATTGCTATTAGTTGCCTGCTGGCCGCCGCAGCCTGTCAGAAGTACTGCTAACGCCAAAGTTAAAACTAAAATTACGCTAACAAACTTTTTCATCAAAACACCCCTTTTATATTTATTTTTATACTAATTAACTGCATGCTTTAGCAGTTAATTGCATGTTGAAATTGGCGCCGATGATTCGCGAATAATAAATTTATGGGGAAGTATCACTTTTTTATCGATTTCCTTTTTATTGCTCATGCAGGCGTGCAGAAGCTTAAAAGATTCCCTTCCAAGTTCGTAGCAAGGCTGAGCGATAGTAGTTATATAGGGATGAAACATTGTAGTATAATCTACATCGTCAAAACCCGTAATTGTAACATCTTCAGGCACCCTAAGTCCCATTTCTTTTGCCGCTGTAATCGCGCCTAGTGCAATAGTATCTGATATGCAAAAAATAGCCGTAGGTCTGTCTTTTTGTTTAAGTAAGTCAAAAGCCGCAGCTTTACCGCTTTTAAAGGAATATTCTGCATCAGCAAATGCAATATACCTTTTTTTCATCGCAAGACTATGCTTTTTAAGTGTATCCTTGTAGCCTTGCAGCCTGAGAGCAGTTGAAATATAACTGTTGCAGCTGCTTATAGTGGCAATTTTTTTATGTCCCAGACCTATAATATATTCCATTACATCTACAGCAGCTTTGTAGTTGTCAATAGAAACCCTTGGAACATCAAGTTTCTCCACATATTCAGAGCAGTGCACTAAAGGGTATTTTTCCGCGTATTCTGCTACCCATAATGAATCCGTATTGCATGCAAGGAGGATAGCGCCATCTGCCCGCTTTCTTTTTAGCATATCCATGCTGCTTCTTTCCCGCTCCTCATTCCCTGCGGTATTATATATAAGCGCACTGTATCCCAGTTTTGCTGCCTCATCGCCGATACCTGCAAGTATATGTGCATAATAAGGGTTTGTTATATTTGGAGCAATTATAAGTATTACCCGCGTCTCATTTCGCCTCAGATTGCGTGCAGACATATTAGGCTCAAAGGAAAGTTTTTCTATGGCTTTATAAACCCTTTCGCAGGTTTCCGGTTTTACTGACCCTTTTTTATTTAATACTCTTGATACTGTTGCTACAGATACATTTGCTTCTTTAGCAACATCTGCGATTTTGACCATATCGATTCCACCAATGTTAATATAAAATAATTTTGTGATAATTTTGAATGTAATCCATTACACTTTTTAGAAAAAAAAATAAAAAAGCAAAATGTAATCCATTACATTTTAAGTATAAGCTTATAAATTTGTTTTGTCAATATTATCTTAAAATTATCTTGTTGACTTTTTTGTTAAAATTGCCTACAATTAAGTTAAAGTAAAAAATTGCTTAAGGTGCCCGTTTGGGAGAATAGGGAAGTCCGGTGCAAATCCGGTGCGGTCCCGCCACTGTAAAGGGGAGCTTCTTAAAATATCCACTGGCTATAATGCCGGGAAGGGTTAGGCAGCTATGAACCTCAGCCAGGAGACCTGCCTTAAGAATCGGTTTTCCGGGGATGATGGTAAAGTCCACGGTCTAATATCAAATTAGACTGTGGGCTTTTTGTTTTCTCTCAAAATCACCTTATGCAATTTAACAAATAAAAAATATGAAAGGATGATTATTTATGGAACAAGAAAAGACCAGACAATTAGCGCTTACGGGTATGTTTATCGCTCTAAGCGCAGTTGGCGCACTGATTAAAGTGCCAAGTCCTACAGGAACGGTAGCCTTTGATTCGGCGCCGGGTTTTGTAGCGGCTCTCTTGCTAGGACCGGGTTTAGGGGCACTGGCTGCAGCATTGGGCCACCTTTTTACAAGTCTTTTTGCCGGATTCCCTATGACATTTCCCATTCACATAATAGTAGCGCTTGAGATGGCGGCATTTGCAGCTATATATGGCTACCTCGGGAAAAAGAACCTTCCTTTAGCAGTTGTTGCAGTATCTATTTTAAATGGTGTTGTGGCACCTGCCACATTTATCGTTTTTCCTCAATTCGGAATGGCATTTTTTGTATCCATGCTAGTTCCTCTTTTAGTAGCTTCTGCTGCAAATGTTATTGTTTCTGCACTTATATATAAAGCTATTTCTAGTACAGCTAAAGCAAGATTTTCTAATGGGAGATAGTCCTGTGAATAAAAAAATTTTAAATGTGTCCAATAGGGATGTAAGTTTTATAAAATTAATAGAGGATATATACCTTGTAGTAGCATGCGATTCTTGTGGGGCAGTGGGTGAAAAATCACTGGATGTTGTCAAGGTTCCTCCGTATATAGTAGGAAGGTTTACCAGTCGAGTTGCGCTGATGGAAACTTTTTCAGTGGGAGCCTGCCCAAAAGCTTTAACCGCTGCAATATGCAACGAACCAAACCCTACAGGAGAGGGTATGCTTGCCGGAATTAAAGATGAACTGGATGAAGTGTGTCTTGATGTGCCAATTGTAATAAGTACAGAAAAAAATATGGAAACATCTCAGACGGGCCTTGGCATAACTGTTGTTGGAATTTGCAAAGAGAATGAGCTGCGTGTAAATGCAACACAGCCAAAAGATAAACTATATTGTCTAGGTAAGCCTAAAGTAGGAAATGAAGTTTTATTAGATGATCCCGAAATTGCTTCAACGCTTCTTGTAAAAAAGCTCCTTGAAGCACCAAATGTTCACGATATTGTTCCGGTTGGATCGAAGGGAATAAAAAATGAAGCCGAAATGCTCGCTTCATCCCTTGAATTAAATCTAAAATGGAAAGAGAATCTTCCTGTAGATATAAAAAAGACTGCAGGACCTGCTACTTGCGTCCTTGTGACATGCGCCGGCAATATTGATATTTCGTGCACACAACCAGTATTCTTTCTTGCTGAATTCAACAAATAGATTGCAATATAAGAACCTCGATATTTAAAGTAAGCAAGGGATTTTTGAAGTCGGGACAAGTTTTGTCCCGACTTTTTAAACTATTTAAAGAAAATAGCTACGAAACCTAGAACCACCGTTACTATCAAACCAAAAGCCCACTTTTGAAGTCCGCCAATTTCTCTGCGAACTTCTTCGAATTTAACTTCTGTTCTCTCAGCTAAATTATCTATCTTTTTGTTTACTTCGCCGAATTTCGTATCTGTCTTGTCAGATAGAGCCTTGATTTCGTCGTGGACTTCGTTGAACCTCGTATCTGTTTTATCAGATAGAGCCTTGATTTCGTCGTGGACTTCATTGAACCTCATATCTGTCTTGTCAGATAATGCCTTGATTTCCTCATGAACTTCGTTGAACCTCATATCTGTCTTGTCAGATAATGCCTTGATTTCCTCATGAACTTCAT